>NZ_JARKIN010000001.1:855000-1135000 GCF_029351045.1 Streptomyces sp. WMMB303
CTCGTGCGTGCCGTAGGAGGCGCCCTTGTTGTCGGTGTTGTTCTTGTAGAGGTGGATCGGATGGGTCCCGGGAACCTCGGCCGCCCGCTCGGCGGCCTCCGCCATCACCCGCTCGCCCGCCTTGTCCCACAGCACCGCGTCCCGCGGGTTGGTGACCTCGGGAGCGCTGTACTCGGGGTGGGCGTGGTCGACGTAGAGGCGGGCGCCGTTGGTGAGGATGACGTTGGCCAGCCCGATGTCCTCGTCCGTGAGCTGGCTGGCGTCGGCCGACTCGCGGGCCAGGTCGAAGCCGCGGGCGTCCCGCAGCGGGTTCTCCTCCTCGAAGTCCCAGCGGGCGCGCCGCGCCCGGTGCATCGCCGCCGCGTAGGCGTTGACGACCTGGGACGAGGTGAGCATGGCATTGGCGTTGGGGTGCCCGGGCACGGAAATGCCGTACTCGGTCTCGATGCCCATTACGCGCCGTACGGTCATGCTTCCCTCCTTGCCTGACGGCGGCCCGCCGGTGGACAGCCGTTCAAGTCCCGCTGCGCATCCGTCCCGTGTGCGGCCCCCTCCTGCGCACTGCGCGTCGCGGCGGTGGGCAAAGCCTATGCCGCACGGAGAGGAGTGGGGAGATCACTCTGCGGACTTCCTGGTCGCTGCGGGAAACAATCCGGCTGCGGGTACCCCGGGCGGGGACCCGCAGCCGGAACCGGATCTCGCTACAGGTACTGACCGGTATTGGCGACGGTGTCGATGGACCGGCCGGTGTCCGCGCCCTGCTTGCCGGTGACGAGGGTGCGGATGTAGACGATCCGCTCCCCCTTCTTGCCGGAGATGCGGGCCCAGTCGTCCGGGTTGGTGGTGTTTGGCAGGTCCTCGTTCTCCTTGAACTCGTCCACACAGGCCGACAGGAGATGGGAGACGCGCAGGCCCTTCTGGTTGTGGTCCAGATACGCCTTGATCGCCATCTTCTTGGCCCGGCCGACGATGTTCTCGATCATCGCGCCGGAGTTGAAGTCCTTGAAGTACAGGACCTCCTTGTCACCGTTGGCATAGGTGACCTCGAGGAAGCGGTTCTCCTCCGACTCCGCGTACATCTGCTCCACGACCGACTGGATCATCGCGGCGCAGGCGGCCTCCACGTTGCCGCCGTGCTCCGCGACGTCGTCCGCGTGGAGCGGCAGGTTCGAGGTGAGGTACTTGGAGAAGATGTCCTTGGCGGCCTCGGCGTCCGGACGCTCGATCTTGATCTTCACGTCCAGCCGGCCGGGGCGCAGGATCGCCGGGTCGATCATGTCCTCGCGGTTCGAGGCGCCGATGACGATGACGTTCTCCAGCCCCTCCACGCCGTCGATCTCGGAGAGGAGCTGCGGGACGATGGTGTTCTCCACGTCCGAGCTCACCCCCGAGCCGCGGGTGCGGAAGAGGGAGTCCATCTCGTCGAAGAAGACGATGACGGGGGTGCCCTCGCCGGCCTTCTCCCGGGCCCGCTGGAAGACGAGGCGGATGTGCCGCTCCGTCTCGCCCACGTACTTGTTGAGCAGCTCGGGGCCCTTGATGTTGAGGAAGTAGCTCTTGCCCTGGGGTTTGCCCGTCACCTCGGCGACCTTCTTGGCCAGGGAATTGGCCACCGCCTTGGCGATGAGCGTCTTGCCGCAGCCGGGCGGTCCGTAGAGCAGGACGCCCTTGGGCGGACGCAGTTCGTGCTCGCGGAAGAGGTCCGGGTACAGGTAGGGGAGCTCGACCGCGTCCCTGATCTGCTCGATCTGGCCGCCGAGGCCACCGATCTTGGTGTAGTCGATGTCCGGGACCTCTTCGAGGACCAGTTCCTCGACCTCGCTCTTGGGCACGACCTCGAAGACGTAGCCGGAGCGGCTCTCCAGCAGCAGAGCGTCGCCGGCCCGCAGCGTGGCGTTCAGCAGCGGCTCGGCGAGGCGCACCACGCGCTCCTCGTCCGTGTGGCCGACGACCAGGGCGCGCTCTCCGTCTTCCAGGACTTCCTTCAGGGTGACGATGTCACCCGCGCGCTCGAACTCCATGGCCTCGACCACGTTGAGCGCCTCGTTCAGCATGAGCTCCTGGCCGCGCCGGAGCGACTGGAGGTCGACGCTCGGGCTGACGTTCACCCGCAGCTTGCGGCCGCCGGTGAAGATGTCGGCCGTGTCGTCCTCGTTGGCCTGCAGGAAGACGCCGAAGCCCGCGGGTGGCTGGGCGAGCCGGTCGACCTCTTCCTTGAGGGCCACGATCTGGTCACGCGCCTCGCGGAGCGTGGTGGAGAGCCGCTCGTTCTGGGCGGACACGCCGGCCAGGTTGGTCTGCAGCTCGACGATCCGCTCCTCGAGAATACGAGTGTGCCGCGGAGAGTCGGCGAGCTTGCGGCGCAGGACGGCGATCTCCTGCTCAAGGTAGGCGACCTGGCCGGACGGGTCTTCGGAACCCCGACCGGGCCGGGCGCCGCGGTTGGTGTCGTCGTCGTGGGCTGCCACGGTCCTCACCTCCTCCAGGGGGAGCTGGACGCTTCGACCCTACCTGGGCCGGTGCGGGTTGAAACCCCTAGATCACAAAGACGGTCGGGGTGTGTCCGATCTTCACCCTTGCGCACTCCCTCAGGACTGGGAATACCCACCCACAACCATCTGAAAGCGACCGGTTGCGGTGTCGAGACGTTCAACACCCGTCCAGCGCGGCGCTGTTTCGGCTCGAGCGGGGTTCGAGGCGGCGGCCCCGGCCGACGGTGCGGAGGGCCCCTCAGACGCGGACGCCGCCGCCCGCCACGGGGCCGGGGCGGAGGGCGAACTTCCCCTCGTCCCATTCCCACTTGACCTTGCGGTGCCGGTCGGGGCAGCAGCGCGGCACCTCGGCGGAGGAGTAGCCGAGGAGGGTGGCGGAGACGGTGGTGCCGCGCACTCCCAGGTCCTGGACCGACATGCCTTCCCGCTGCTCGACGAGGGTGGCGGCGAGCCGCGGGGACCGGTCGGCGGTGGAGCCGGCGAGTACGTAGACGGCGCTGGGCGGGGTGCCTCCGTGTGCGCGGCAGCGGACCACGGCGACGGTCTCGGTGGCGCCGTCGGCGTCGAAGTCGGCGGAGGCGCTGTCCAGCACCTCGGGCTTCGTCGCGCCCCGGCCGCAGTCCAGCGGGTAGTGGGCGCGGGCCGGGTCGGGTGCCCGGTCGGTGCCGGCGGGGGCGGGGGTGGCGGTCGCGGGTCGCAGGAGCGCCGTGCCGCCGAGGACCGCGGCGAGCGCTGCGGCGGTGGCGAGCCAGTGGGCCGTGCGGGTACGGGTGTGCGGCAGTTCCGTCACTCGGGGTGACTCCTGGGGCGGTGCGAGGCGGACGCGGGGAGGACGCGTAGAGGAGGTGTCTCGCATGGTGCCACAGGTCACACTGTCGCGGAACGGCTGGGTCCCCTTCATCCTGCCGCGCCGCTCAACGCGGCTGCCCCGCACCCGGGTTCGGTCCGGGTGCGGGGCAGCGGGCGTGTCGCGGGGGGCCGCCGGAGTGGCGGGCGGGGGCTAGGAGGTGCGGCCGCCGGACTGGCTGCCGGGGCCGGTGTAGTCCTCACCGTAGGCGCCCTTGGCGGGGCGGCGGCGGCGCAGCGGGGGTTCGACCCCGTCGGCCAGTCGGCGGGCGGTGAGCAGGAAGCCGGTGTGGCCGATCATGCGGTGGTCGGGCCGGACGGCGAGGCCCTCGATGTGCCAGTTGCGCACCATCGTCTCCCACGCCTGGGGTTCGTTGAAGGTGCCGAATTCGCGGATGGACTCGACCATCCGCGCCATCTGCGTGGTGGTGGCGACGTAGGCGCACAGGATGCCGCCGGGCACCAGGGCCTTGGACACGGCCTCGAGGCACTCCCAGGGGGCGAGCATGTCGAGGATGACCCGGTCCACGTCGGCGTCGGCGAGGTTGTCCTGGAGATCGCCGACGGTCAGCGTCCAGGCGGGGTGGGGGCTGCCGAAGTAGCGCTCGACGTTCTGCCGGGCGATCTCGGCGAAGTCGGCTCGCCGCTCGTATGAGTGGAGCATCCCCTGGTCGCCGATGGCGCGGAGCAGGAAGGTGCTCAGCGAGCCGGAGCCGACTCCCGCCTCGACGATGCGGGCGCCGGGGAAGATGTCGGCCATGGCGAGCACCTGGCCGGCGTCCTTGGGGTAGACGACGGCGGCTCCCCGGGGCATGGACAGGACATAGTCGGGGAGCAGGGGGCGCAGCGCGAGGTAGGCGACGTTTCCGGTGGTACGGACGACACTCCCCTCGGGCGCACCGATCAGCTCGTCGTGGGGAAAGGCTCCCTTGTGGGTGTGGAAGCTCTTCCCCTCTTCGAGGGTGATCGTGTAGTGGCGTCCCTTGGGGTCGGTGAGCTGGACCTGGTCCCCGACCTTGAAGGGCCCGCGACGGCGGGCGGCACCGGTCGGTTCGGACATGCCCACAGCCTAGCCGGTCCGCGGAGTGCGGCCGGGGGGAGGGCTGGGGGTCAGCCGGGCGGTCCGGCCGCGGTGTGGTCGGGGCGCTTGGACATGGCCTCCACGAAGGCGCGCTCGACGTCGGCGGTGGAGAGCACGCCGTAGATCTCGCCGGTCTCCTCCACGACCAGGTACTCGGTGGCCGGGGTGGCGCGGAGCCATTCCAGCAGGTCTTCGCCGGCGAGCTCGGCGGGGACCCGCATGCCCTCCTTGAGGTCCTGCGCGAGGGTGCTGACCGCGACCCAGGGGCGGCGGTGCTCGGGGACGGAGCCGATGGCGGCCTCCCGCACCAGGGCGAGCGGGTCGCCCCGGCCGCCGACGACGACCAGGGCGCGGGCGCCGGCGTCGTTGGCGCGGCGGAGGGCCTCGGAGAGCGGGGTGTCGGTCTCGACGGGGACGGCCCGCCGGGTGAGGGTGCGGGCGCGGAGCCGGGGGAGGCGCTCGCGCAGCCGGGCCATCCGCAGGCTGTTGCCGGCTCCGGTCCAGATGATGGCGGCGAGGATGGCGGCCAGCAGCGCGTCGGTGAGGGAGTCGAGGCCGCTGACGCTGCCCCGGGACAGGCCGCCCGCGTGGGTGGCCAGCGGCAGGCCGATCAGGACGGTGACGGCGAGTGCGCGGCCGACCCATGCGGCGGCGACGGTGCCGGTCATCGGCTTGCCGCTGATCTTCCAGACGACGGCTCGCAGCATCCGGCCGCCGTCCAGGGGGAGGCCGGGCAGCAGGTTGAAGACGGCGACCAGGAGGTTGGAGATCATCAGGCCGGCCAGCAGTACGCCGGGCACGGTGCGGGGCTCCACGGCGCGCATCGCGGCGTAGAAGACGCCGGCCAGCACGAGGGAGAGCAGGGGTCCCACGAAGGCGAGGACGAATTCCCGGCCGGGGGTCTCGGATTCCTTCTCGATCTCCGAGACGCCGCCGAAGAACTGGAGCTGGATGCGGCGGACGGGGAGCTTGAAGCGGAGTGCGGCGACGGTGTGGGCGAGCTCGTGGACCAGGACCGACGTGTAGAAGGCGACCGCGAAGAAGAGCGCGATCAGGTAGCGCACGGCGCCGAGCTGGGGCAGCACCCGGTCGAGCTGGCCGCCGAAGACCCAGGTGATCAGGATGGCGACGAGGAACCAGGAGGGGGCGACGTAGACGGGGACACCGAAGGGGCGGCCCATCAGGATGCCGCCGCCCGGCGCATCGGGGCGCACAGGTGTGCGAGGGAGCGCCCGGCGGGACTCCGGCCCCTCGGGACCGCTCCCCTCGCCGGAGCCGCCGTACCGCGGCTTCCCGTCGTTGTCCTCGTCCGCCACGGGTTCCCCTCTGCTGCTTCCCTCGCCCCGCGCCTGCGGCTGCCGCAGCGTTCTCGGTGCGGCGGTCATCCGGCGCGAGGGGTCTGCCGTCGATGGTAAGTGTCCGGTGTCGGTGGTGGGCCGTAGGGTCGTACCCCATGAGAACCAGCGCGGCCACACCGCCGACCTCGCTGTCGCCCTCCCGGGCGGGGGACTTCATGCAGTGCCCGCTGCTCTACCGCTTCCGGGTGATCGACAAACTGCCGGAGAAGCCTTCCGCCGCCGCCACCCGGGGGACAGTGGTGCACGCGGTGCTGGAGCGGCTCTTCGACGCCCCGGCGCCGGAGCGCAGCGCGCGGCGGGCCCGCTCCCTGGTGCCCGGAGAGTGGGAGCGGCTGCTGGCCAAGCGGCCCGAGCTGGCCGAGCTGTTCGCTGAGGACACCTCCGACGGGGCCCGGTTGGCGGAGTGGCTGACCGAGGTCGAGTCGCTGGTGGAGCGGTGGTTCACGCTGGAGGACCCCACCCGGTTGGAGCCCGCCGAGCGGGAGCTGTTCGTGGAGGCCCGGCTGGATTCGGGGCTGCGGCTGCGCGGGATCATCGACCGGGTGGACGTGGCGCCCACCGGCGAGGTGCGGATCGTCGACTACAAGACGGGCAAGGCGCCGCGCCCGGAGTACGCGGAGGGCCCGCTGTTCCAGATGAAGTTCTACGCCCTGGTGCTGTGGCGGCTGCGCGGCGTGGTGCCGCGGCGGCTGCAGCTGGTCTTCCTGGGCAGCGGCGACGTGCTGACCTACGACCCGGGCGAGAGCGATCTGCAGGCCACCGAGCGCAAGCTGCTGGCGCTGTGGGACGCGATCGGACGGGCGACGGAGACGGGCGACTGGCGGCCGCGGCCGAGCAAGCTGTGCGGCTGGTGCGACCATCAGGCGCACTGCCCGGAGTTCGGCGGCACTCCCCCGCCCTATCCGCTGACGATCCAGCCTCGGCTGCCGGAGCCCCGCCCGTCCGCCGAGGAGGGCGGCGCCGACGGGCCGGCGCCCGTCGGCGGTGCGGCGCCCGGCCCGGGCGGGATGGAGGCCGCGGGGCCTGCGGAGGGGCCGCGGGACGGCTGAGCGAGAATGGGGCGACCGCTGCCGTCCTGTTGAGGAGTTCCTGTGGCAATCCGCGTACTGCTGGTCGACGACCAGCCGCTGCTGCGTACCGGCTTCCGGATGATTCTGGAGGCCGAGCAGGACATAGCGGTGGTCGGTGAGGCAGGGGACGGTCTGCAGGCGCTGGACCAGGTACGGGCCCTGCAGCCGGATGTGGTCCTGATGGACATCCGGATGCCCCGGATGGACGGGGTGGAGGCCACCCGCCGGATCACCGGACCGGCCAAGGACGGCCCGGCGAAAGTTCTGGTGCTCACCACCTTCGACCTGGACGAGTACGTGGTGGAGGCGCTGCGGGCCGGTGCCAGCGGATTCCTCCTGAAGGACGCACCCGCCGGTGAGCTGGTGCAGGCCATCCGGGTGGTGGCGGCGGGAGAGGCGATGCTGGCGCCGAGCATCACCCGCCGGCTGCTGGACAAGTACGCGGGGAAGCTGCCCTCGGGCGAGGAGCCGGTGCCGGACACCCTGCACCAGTTGACCGAGCGCGAGGTGGAGGTGCTGAAGCTGGTGGCGCGGGGACTGTCGAACGCGGAGATCGCGGCGGATCTGTTCGTGAGCGAGACGACGGTCAAGACGCATGTCGGCCATGTGCTCACCAAGCTGGGGCTGCGGGACCGGGTGCAGGCCGCGGTGTACGCCTACGAGAGCGGTCTGGTCCGCCCCGGGTCGGCCTGACGGCCGCGCCGGGGTTCCGCGCCCGGCCCGAGCGGCCGGGCGCGGGCAGCGGCGCTCCGGCGGGGTCCGGCGGCCCACCGCCCGTGCCGCCGTGCGCCCGTGCCGCCGCGCTCCCGGCTGCCGGGGGCGGTCGGGGTCAGGAGTCGCGGCCGCGGCCCAGCTCCCACAGCTGGAGCACGGAGGAGGAGTTGAGGGCCCATTCGACGCCGGTGATGTCGTCGCGGGCCGCGAGGTACTGCTTGCCCTGCCAGAGCGGGAGCAGCGGCACGTCCTTGGCGACGATGTCCTGGACACGGCCGAAGGTGGCGGTGGTGGCGGAGCGTTCGGTCTGGCGGCGGCTCCTGGGCACGAGCTTGTCGCGGATCTCGTGGTTGGTGTAGGGCGAGCCGAGGAAGTTGTCCTTCTCGAAGAAGGGGGCGACGAAATTGTCGGCGTCCGGGAAGTCCGGGTACCAGCCGTAGCCCCACACCTGGTACTTGCCGTTCGTCGCCGCGGGGCGGAAGGTGTCCCACTTGACGCCCTTAGTCCGCACGTCGAACAGTCCGCTGCTGTTGAGCTGCTTCTTGAGGACGGCGAACTCGTCGGCTGTGGCGCCGCCGTAGTGGTCGGTGGTGTAGGTGAGGGTGAGCTTGACGGGCTTGTCGATGCCCGCGTCGCGCAGGGTTCGTTCGGCCGCGGCCTTGCTGGGTTCGCCGTAGGCGCTGAAGAACGAGTTCCGGTGCGCCGGGAGTCCGGCGGGCACGATGCTGTAGAGCGGCTCGGTGCTGCGGTCGTAGGCGTCCCGCACGATCTTCTTGCGGTCGACGAGCTGGGCCATGGCCTTGCGGACGGCCTTCTTGCCCGCGGTCCGGTCGTCGGTGTCGAAGGCGAGGTAGCGGATCTCCTGGCCGGGCTGCTCGACGAGTTCGACACCCTTGTCCCGGGCGTCGTCGAGCCGGCCGACCTGGTCGGGCGAGATGGTCCGGCCCATGACATCGATGTCGCCGGCCTTGAGGGCCTTCTCCATGCCTTGTGCGGCGTCGAAGAAGCGCATCTCGATCCGGCTGTTCTGCAGCTTCAGGTTCCCGCTGTAGTGCGGGTTCTTCGCCAGCACGGCCGACTCGGCGTCGATGTGCTCGAGCGCGTAGGGACCCGAACCGACCAGCGCGTCGCCCTTGGTGAGGGCGTCGGCCGGGTAGGTCCGGCTGTCCACGATGGCGGCGGCCGGGGTGGTCAGCTTGTACGGGAAGGTCGCGTCGGGCCGCTTGAGGTGGAAGACGACGTGGCTCTTGCCGTCGGCCTCGACGCGGTCGAGGTTGCTGAAGAGAACGGCGGGGCCGCCCTTGTGGTTGATGCGCTTCACCCGCCGCAGTGAGAACTCGACGTCCTCGGCGTCCAGTGTGTGCCCGTTGGAGAACGTCTGACCCTTGCGCATCGTGCAGCGGTAGACCTTGTTCGCCGCGTCGGTGAAGCCGCACTTGGCGGCGGCGTCCATCACCGGCGAGGTGCCGGTGCGCGGGAAGCGCAGCAGCGTCTGGAAGGTGTTGCGCATGACGCCCCAGGCCGCGACGTCGTAGGCCGCCGCGGGGTCGAAGGGGGCCGGCGCGTCCTTGCCGACCGCGAAGTGGTCCGTCGTGCCGACGACGATGCCGTCGCCGCCTGCGCTCCCGCCCTTCTCGGACCCGCATCCGGCGAGCAGCGGCGTGAGCATTCCCGCGGCAAGCACGGGCAGCACCACAGTTTTACGGTTCATGGTCGACGATCTCCTCGGCCGGCCGGGGTTTGCTGCAGGGAGGAATGGCCGGTACACCGACATTAATCGTCCGCTCCGGCAACTTTCGAAGCGCAGCCCGCGGAAGGGGTTTCACGCACCGGAACCAGCACCTTCCTGTCCGCTATCCGAACGCTGGAACTTTTTCCGCGTCACTCCATCAATACGGACACAAGGGAAGGACATTTTCCCCTCTCGCCCCAGCGGCACCACAGCCTCGACCGCGGGTCGAGGGGTTCACGCGTGATGAACGTCACTGGACCAATCTGCGCACCGGACACCGGAGTTCGACATTCTGCAGAGTCCGGGGCCATGGATTCCGCAGGCGCGCGGGGGCACATTCTCCACCCGGTACGGAATGGTGCTGCCGCGGAATGATCGACTCAGCGCGCGACCATGATCCGCGAACGGAGGAATTCGAGATCGACTTCTTCGAGGGAACTCACAATGCTGCGACCGGACTTGGGCTCGATCGGCGCGATGGACGGCACGGCCACCACATGGCAGCCGGCGGCCTCCGCCGCGGCGACCCCCGTCGCGGTGTCCTCCAGCACCGCACAGCGCCCGGGGTCGGCCCCCAGCCGGCGCGCGGCGGTCAGATACGGGTCGGGGTGCGGCTTGGTCCGGGCCAGCTCGTCCCCGGCGACCGTGAAGGCGAAGTGCTCGTGCCCGATCCAGGTGAGCATCCGGTCCACGACCCTGCGGTGCGAGGCGGAGACCAGCGCCGCGGGGATCCGGTGCGCGGACAGCTCCGCGAGGAGTCTGCGAGCACCGGGCATCAGCGGGACGCCGCGCTCCAGCCGCTCGGTGAACCTGGCGTTCAGCAGCACACTGAGCTCCTCCAGGCCGATGTCGGCGGCGGTCGCCTCGATCAGGAAGCCGGCGCTGCGCGACATGGGACCGCCGACGACGACGCTGCGCCACTCCTCGCGCAGCTCGTGCCCCAGCTCGGCGAAGACCGCGACCTCCGCGTCCCACCAGAAGTCCTCGGTGTCGACCAGGGTGCCGTCCATGTCCAGCAGTACGGCCTGCAGCTCGGGCTCCTCACCCGTGAGCGTGGTGACAGCGGGGGATGGACCGGCCATCCGCGAACACCTCCCGAAAGCGACGACTGCACAGACGACTGCACAAGGGACGACAAGGCCGGCCGTCCCCTCCGCCGGAACCCCGGAGGGCTCCGGATTCCGGCGGAAGCGGACGACCGGCCTGTACCGGACCGGTCAGTATATGACCTGTGCCCTCATCGGGCGTTGAAATACTTCGCCTCGGGGTGGTGCAGCACGATGGCGTCGGTCGACTGCTCGGGGTGGAGCTGGAACTCCTCGGAGAGCTCGACCCCGATCCGCTCCGGCCGCAGCAGCTCGGCGATCTTGGCGCGGTCCTCCAGGTTCGGGCAGGCGCCGTAGCCCAGCGAGAACCGCGCTCCCCGGTACTTCAGGTCGAACATGCCCTGCATCTGGTCGGGGTCCTCGCCCGAGAAGCCCAGCTCGCTGCGGACCCGGGCGTGCCAGTACTCGGCGAGCGCCTCGGCGAGCTGCACGGAGAGGCCGTGCAGCTCCAGGTAGTCGCGGTAGGCGTCGCCCGCGAACAGCTCGGCGGTCTTCTCGCCGATCCTGGAACCGACGGTGACCACCTGCAGCCCGACCACGTCGGTCTCGCCGGAGTCCTCCGGACGGAAGAAGTCCGCCAGGCACAGCCGGCGGCCGCGCCGCTGCCGGGGGAAGGTGAAGCGGGTGCGCTCGTTGCCCTGCTCGTCCAGCAGGATCAGGTCGTCGCCCTTGGAGTAGCAGGGGAAGTAGCCGTAGACGGCCGACGCCTCCAGCAGGTTCTCCGTCTGGAGCCGCTCCAGCCAGCCCCGCAGCCGGGGACGGCCCTCGGTCTCCACCAGCTCCTCGTAGGACGGCCCGTCGCCCTTGCGGGACTCCTTCAGCCCCCACTGGCCCTTGAAGAGGGCGCCCTCGTCCAGCCAGGACGCGTAGTCCTGCTGCCGCAGGCCCTTGATCACCCGGGTGCCCCAGAAGGGCGGCTCGGGGACGGGATTGTCGACGGCCACGTCGGAGCGGACGGAGCCGTCGTTCTCCTCCGGCTCCGGGATGTCGAGGTCCCGCTTGGGCACCCTGCGCTGCTTGAGCGCGGGCAGCTCGGCACCGGGCACGCCGCGCTTGACGTCCATCAGGGCGTCCATGAGGCTCAGCCCCTCGAAGGCGTCCTTGGCATAGCGGACCTCGCCCTCGTAGATCTCGTGCAGGTCCTGCTCGACGTAGGCCCGGGTGAGCGCGGCGCCGCCGAGGATGACGGGGAAGTCGGAGGACATCTTGCGCTGGTTGAGCTCCTCCAGGTTCTCCTTCATGATCACCGTGGACTTCACCAGCAGCCCGGACATGCCGATCACGTCGGCACGGTGTTCGGCCGCGGCGTCCAGGATGGCGCTCACCGGCTGCTTGATGCCCAGGTTGACCACCTGGTAGCCGTTGTTGGACAGGATGATGTCGACGAGGTTCTTGCCGATGTCGTGGACGTCGCCGCGGACCGTGGCCAGCACGATCGTCCCCTTGCCCGCCTCGTCCTCGGACTTCTCCATGTGCGGTTCGAGGTGGGCGACGGCGGCCTTCATCACCTCGGCCGACTGCAGCACGAACGGCAACTGCATCTGCCCGGAGCCGAACAGCTCACCGACGACCTTCATGCCCGCCAGCAGCGTGTCATTGACGATGTCGAGCGCCGGGCGCTCCTCCAGGGCGGCATCCAGGTCGGCCTCCAGCCCGTTGCGCTCGCCGTCGATGATGCGCCGCTGAAGGCGCTCCTCCAGCGGGAGAGCGGCCAGTTCCTCGGCCTTCCCGGCCTTCATCGACTTGGCCGTGGCGCCCTCGAACAGCTCCATCAGCTTCTGCAGCGGGTCGTAGCCCTCGCTGCGCCGGTCGTAGACCAGGTCGCGGGCAACGGTCACCTGCTCGTCGTCGAAGCGGGCGATCGGCAGGATCTTGCTGGCGTGCACGATCGCGGAGTCCAGTCCCGCCTTGACGCACTCGTCGAGGAAGACGGAGTTGAGCACGATCCGGGCGGCCGGGTTCAGGCCGAAGGAGATGTTCGACAGGCCCAGCACGGTCTGCACGTCGGGATGCTTCTGCTTGAGCAGCCGGATGGCCTCGATGGTGTTGATGCCGTCCTTGCGGGACTCCTCCTGGCCCGTGCAGATGGTGAAGGTGAGGACGTCGATGAGGATGTCCGACTCGTGGATGCCGTAGTTGCCGGTCAGGTCCGCGATGAGGCGTTCGGCGATGGCGACCTTGTGCTCGGCGGTGCGGGCCTGGCCCTCCTCGTCGATGGTCAGCGCGATCAGCGCCGCCCCGTGCTCGGCGGCGAGCTTGGTGACCTTCGCGAAGCGGGACTCGGGGCCGTCGCCGTCCTCGTAGTTGACGGAGTTGATGACGGCGCGGCCGCCCAGCTTCTCCAGACCGGCCTGGATGACGTCGATCTCCGTCGAGTCCAGCACGATCGGCAGCGTGGAGGCGGTGGCCAGCCGTCCCGCCAGCTCGGTCATGTCGGCGACACCGTCCCGGCCGACGTAGTCGACGCACAGGTCGAGCATGTGGGCGCCCTCACGGATCTGCTCCCGGGCCAGCTCGACGCAGTCGTCCCAGCGCGCCTCCAGCATCGCCTCGCGGAACTTCTTCGAACCGTTGGCGTTGGTCCGCTCCCCGATGGCCATGTACGAGGTGTCCTGGCGGAAGGGGACCGCCTGGTAGAGCGAGGCCGCGGCCGGCTCCGGCTGCGGGGTGCGCGCGGCGGGCTCGCGGCCGCGCACCCGCTCCACCAGTTGGCGCAGGTGCTCGGGCGTGGTGCCGCAGCAGCCGCCCACCAGGGACAGGCCGTAGTCGCCCACGAAGGTGTCGTGCGCGTCCGCCAGCTCCTCGGGAGTGAGCGGATAGCTGGCGCCGTCCTTGCCCAGCACCGGCAGGCCGGCGTTCGGCATGCAGGAGAGCGGGACGCGGGAGTGCTGGGCCAGATAGCGCAGATGCTCGCTCATCTCGGCGGGGCCGGTGGCACAGTTCAGCCCGATCATGTCGATGCCCAGTGGCTCCAGGGCCGCGAGGGCCGCGGCGATCTCGGAGCCGAGCAGCATCGTGCCGGTCGTCTCCACCGTGACCGAGCACAGCAGCGGCAGGTCGGCGCCGACCGCCTCCATGCCGCGGCGGGCGCCGATGACGGCGGCCTTGGTCTGCAGCAGGTCCTGGGTCGTCTCCACCAGCAGCGCGTCGGCGCCACCGGCGATCATGCCCTCCGCGTTCTGCTGGTAGGCGTCCCGCAGAGTGGTGTAGGGGGCGTGGCCGAGGGTCGGCAGTTTGGTGCCCGGGCCCATGGAGCCCAGGACCCAGCGCATCCGCCCGTCTCCGGACTCGAACTCCTCGGCGACGTCGCGGGCGATGCGTACGCCGGTCTCGGACAGTTCGAAGATGCGTTCGGTGATGTCGTATTCCCCCAGCGCCGCGTGGTTGGCGCCGAAGGTGTTGGTCTCCACGCAGTCCACGCCCGCGGCGAAGTACTCCTGGTGGACCGCGCGGATGATGTCGGGGCGGGTCACGTTCAAGATCTCGTTGCAGCCCTCGAGCTGTTCGAAATCCTCCAGCGTCGGATCCTGCGCCTGGATCATCGTCCCCATCGCTCCGTCGGCGACGACCACGCGTGAGGCCAGTGCGCTGCGGAGCGCCTCGGCCCGGGTGGGGGACGGAGTTGCGGACGTGCTGCTCGGCGACGAGGCCATGGAAGAGGCTCCCTGGGTTGCGACGGCTGTCGGCTTTGCGCGCCGGTGAGGCAGCGCACCCGGTCAGCGTAGCGGGCGGACGCAAGAGCGCAGGTCGACATTCCGACCATCGGACACTCCGGCACTCGATCCGGGCTCGATCCCGACTACCGTCGCGTCGACATCAAGCGATACCGTTCGACATTGTCGAATCGACGTTGAATCGACGTCGAATCGGCATGTCGAATCTCAAGGCAGCAGGTCAGGGAGGACCGATGGCCCGGACCATCCAGTCGCTGGAACGAGCGGCGGCCGTACTGCGGCTGCTGGCGGGCGGCGAGCGGCGGCTCGGACTCTCCGAGATCGCCTCGGCGCTCGACCTGGCCAAGGGTACGGCGCACGGGCTGCTGCGCACCCTCCAGCAGGAGGGCTTCGTGGAACAGGAGGCGGTCACGGGCCGCTACCAGCTCGGGGCCGAACTGCTCCGCCTCGGCAACAGCTACCTGGACGTGCACGAGCTGCGGGCCCGCGCCCTGGTGTGGACGGACGACCTGGCCCGCTCCAGCGGGGAGAGCGTCTATCTGGGCGTGCTCCACCAGCAGGGCGTGCTCATCGTGCACCACGTCTTCCGGCCGGACGACAGCCGCCAGGTGCTGGAGGTCGGCGCCATGCAGCCGCTGCACAGCACGGCCCTGGGCAAGGTGCTGTGCGCGTTCGACCCGGTGGCGCACAGCGAGGCGCTGGACGGGCGGCGGACGGACTTCACCGAGCGCACGGTCACCGGCGAGGATCGGTTCGAGACGCTGCTGGAGACCGTCCGGGCGCGCGGCTGGGCGGCGGACGTGGAGGAGACCTGGGACGGCCTCGCCTCGGTGGCCGCGCCGATCCACGACCGGCGCCGGATGCCGGTGGGCGCGGTGGGCATCACCGGGGCCGTGGAGCGGGTGTGCGAGGGCGAGGAGTTGCTTCCGCGACTGGTGGCGGCCGTGCGGGACACGGCCCGGGCGGTCTCCCGGGACCTGGGTGCGCGGCGGTTCTGAGCCCCGGCAGGGGCCCGGAAGGATTCCGGCAGGAGAGCCCCCGGGAGAGTCCCCGGAAAGGACTCGGAAAGGCCTCGGCGCCGGCAGCCCTGAGCCGCCCGGAGCGCCTCGCGCACCGTCTGGCTCTCCCGAGGTGCTGCCATCGCTGCGTGGCCGCAGGATGACAGCCAGGAGTCATCGGTCACAGCCCCTTGACGGGACTCTTACGAAGGAGAAAAGTTGCCGTTCGGCGGTCGACATTGTCGAACACCGGACGATCATCAACCGGTCCGCCCATCCCCTCGGCCTCCGGCCGGGAGGTGCCCCCATGGACAAGGACAAAGGAGTCGCGGGTGTCCAGCCTCGACATCTTCACGAGTGAGGTCACCGGCACGATGGTGCTGATCCTCCTCGGTGGCGGCGTGGTCGCCGCAGTCAATCTCAAGCGCTCGAAGGCGTTCGCGGCCGGCTGGGTCGCCATCGCCTTCGGCTGGGGCTTCGGGGTGCTCACCGGTGCCTACATCGCCCAGCCGTCCGGCGCCCACCTCAACCCGGCGGTCACCCTGGCGCTCGCCATCAAGGGCGACACCCCCTGGAGCGACGTCCCGCTCTACATGGGCAGCGAACTGCTGGGCGCCATCCTGGGCGCCGTGCTGGTCTGGGTGGCCTACTACAGCCAGTTCCAGGCCACGCTCCGCGAGCCGGACATGGTCGAGATGAAGCACGCGAACCCCGGCCCCGTGCACGGCGTCTTCTTCACCTCCCCCGAGGTGCGCAACGGCCTGCTGAACTTCCTCACCGAGGTCATCGCCACCTTCGTGCTGATCTTCGCGATCCTCACCCAGGGCCTGGTCCAGGACCCCGACGGCCACCCGGGTCTCGGCAGGATGGGCGCCTTGATCACCGCGCTGGTCGTCGTCGGTATCGGTCTCTCGCTCGGCGGACCCACGGGCTACGCCATCAACCCGGCCCGTGACCTCGGTCCCCGGCTGGCCCACGCGGTGCTGCCGCTGCCGAACAAGGGCGGCAGCGACTGGAGCTACGCCTGGGTCCCGGTGGTGGGCCCGCTGGCCGGCGCCGCCATCGCGGCGGGGCTCTACAACCTCGCATGGGCCTAGCGCGCCCGGCCGACCGCTGAGACGACCCGATGACGCAAGGGAGCACACACACCATGAGCGAGACCCACAGCACCCACGCCTCCGCACACGGCGGCGGGCCCTTCATAGCCGCGATCGACCAGGGCACCACCTCCAGCCGCTGCATCGTCTTCGACAAGGACGGCCGCATCGTCGCGGTCGACCAGAAGGAGCACGAGCAGATCCTGCCCAAGCCGGGCTGGGTCGAACACGACGCGGCCGAGATCTGGACCAACGTCCAGCAGGTGGTCACCGGAGCGCTGGAGAAGGCCGGAGTCACCCGGGAGGACGTGCTGGCCCTGGGCATCACCAACCAGCGCGAGACGACCGTCCTGTGGGAGAAGGCGACCGGCCGTCCGGTGCACAACGCCATCGTCTGGCAGGACACCCGCACCGACGCGCTCTGCAAGGAGCTGGGCCGCAACGTCGGCCAGGACCGGTTCCGCCGCGAGACCGGGCTGCCGCTGGCGTCCTACTTCGCCGGGCCGAAGATCCGCTGGCTGCTGGACAACGTCGAGGGGCTGCGCGAGCGCGCCGAGAACGGCGAGATCCTCTTCGGCACCATGGACTCCTGGGTCATCTGGAACCTCACCGGCGGCCCGGACGGCGGCAAGCACGTCACCGACGTCACCAACGCCTCCCGCACCATGCTGATGAACCTGCACACCATGGCCTGGGACGAGAAGATCTGCGCGTCCATCGGCATCCCGATGGCGGTGCTGCCCGAGATCCGCTCGTCCTCCGAGGTGTACGGCGAGGCCACCGGCGAGCTGGCGGGGCTGCCGGTCGCCTCCGCACTGGGCGACCAGCAGGCGGCACTGTTCGGCCAGACCTGCTTCGAGCAGGGCGAGGCCAAGTCGACCTACGGCACCGGCACCTTCCTGCTGATGAACACCGGGCACGAGCCGGTCAACTCCTACAACGGTCTGCTCACCACGGTCGGCTACCGCATCGGCGACCAGCAGCCGGTCTTCGCGCTGGAGGGCTCCATCGCGGTCACCGGTTCGCTGGTGCAATGGATGCGCGACCAGATGGGGCTGATCAACAGCGCGGCGGAGATCGAGACCCTGGCCAGCTCCGTCGAGGACAACGGCGGCGCCTACTTCGTCCCGGCGTTCTCCGGCCTGTTCGCCCCGTACTGGCGCTCCGACGCGCGCGGTGTCATCGCGGGCCTGACCCGCTACGTCACCAAGGCGCACCTGGCCCGCGCGGTGCTGGAGGCGACGGCCTGGCAGACCCGGGAGATCGTCGACGCGATGCAGAAGGACTCCGAGGTCGAGCTGGCCGCGCTGAAGGTGGACGGCGGCATGACCGCCAACAACCTGCTGATGCAGACCATCTCGGACGTCCTGGACGCGCCCGTCGTGCGCCCGATGGTCGCCGAGACCACCTGCCTCGGCGCGGCGTACGCGGCCGGTCTGGCCGTCGGCTTCTGGTCGGGCACCGACGAGCTGCGGGCCAACTGGAAGCGCGCCGCGGAATGGACCCCCCGCATGGACGCAGAGACGCGTGAGCGGGAATACCGGAACTGGCTCAAGGCCGTGGAGCGGACCATGGGCTGGATCGAAGAGGAGAACTGAGAGCGATGAACACCTCGCAGAGCGTCCCCACCCTCGGGACGCACCCGACTGCCGGCAGCAACCCTGGCCGCGCAGAGACCAGAGGGCTGCTCGCGAACGCGACGTACGACCTCCTGGTCATCGGCGGCGGCATCCTGGGCACCTCGGTCGCCTGGCATGCGGCGCAGTCGGGACTGCGGGTGGCGATGGTGGACGCCGGCGACTTCGCCGGCGCCACCTCCTCCGCGTCCTCGAAGCTGGTGCACGGCGGTCTGCGCTACCTGCAGACCGGCGCCGTCAAGCTCGTCGCGGAGAACCACCACGAGCGGCGGGTACTGGCCAAGGACGTGGCCCCGCACCTGGTCAACCCGCTCACCTTCTACCTGCCCGTCTACAAGGGCGGCCCGCACGGCGCCACCAAGCTCGGCGCGGGCGTCTTCGCCTACTCGGCACTGTCCGCCTTCGGCGACGGAGTCGGCCGGGTGATCTCCCCGGCGAAGGCCGCCGCCGACAACCCGGCGCTGCGCACCGACAATCTCAAGGCGGTCGCGGTCTACGGCGACCACCAGATGAACGACTCGCGGATGGCGGTGATGACCGTCCGAGCGGCCGTGGAGTCGGGCGCCGTGGTTCTCAACCACGCGGAGGTCACCGGGCTGCGCTTCACCCGCGGCCGGGTCACCGGAGCCGAGCTGCGGGACCGCACCGACGGTGCCGAGTTCGGCGTGAACGCGCGGCTGGTGCTGAACGCGACCGGCCCGTGGGTTGACCACCTCAGGACGATGGAGGACAGCGGCGCGGCGCCCTCGATCAGGCTGTCCAAGGGCGCGCACCTGGTCCTCAAGCGGAAGTCGCCGTGGGGCGCGGCGATGGCCACCCCCATCGACAAGTACCGCATCACCTTCGCGCTGCCGTGGGAGGACCAGCTGCTGCTGGGCACCACGGACGAGGAGTACACCGGCGACCCGGCCGACGTGCGGGCCACCGAGGCCGACATCCAGCAGATCCTGGACGAGGCCGCCTTCTCGGTGCGGGACACCGATCTGGACCGCGACCTGATGACCTACGCCTTCGCAGGACTGCGGGTGCTGCCCGGCGGCCCCGGCGGCGTGGAGTCGGCCAAGCGGGAGACCGTCGTCACCGAGGGCCGGGGCGGGATGCTGTCGGTCGCGGGCGGCAAGTGGACCACCTACCGGCACATCGGCCGCACGGTGATGGACAAGCTGGAGAAGCTGCCCGGCGGGGCGCTCGCGGCGTCCATGGAGAGCGCGGTCCCGGTCAAGGACCTGGTGCGGCGGACGCCGCTGCCGGGAATCGCCAACCCGAACGCGGTCGCGCACCGGCTGCTGGTGGACCGGGAGCCGGGCGTGCGGATGGACCCGCTGACCGTCCGTCAGCTCGCCACGCACTACGGTTCCCTCTCCTTCGACATCGCCCGGCTGGTCAACGAGGACCCGTCGCTGGGCGAGCGCATCCATCCCGACGGTCCGGAGATCTGGGCTCAGGTGGTCTACGCACGCGACCACGAGTGGGCCGAGACGGTGGACGACGTGGCGCGCCGCCGCACCACCCTGACCATCCGCGGCCTGGACGACGAGAAGGTACGCGGCCGGATCGAGGAGCTGCTCGAGCAGCGCGGCTGACACCGCGCCGAGCGCGACGAAGGGGCGTACGCCGATTCGCCGGCGTGCGCCCCTTACTGCTGTCCGGGCACGTTCCGCCCCCGCGTGCCGTGACGTTGTGCGTATGGGATCACCAGTTCGGCAAGTTCGTAACGAGCGGGTTCCCACCGCCCGGTCGGGCGGCGCGGCGTGGCACTGTCCTCCGCATGAACGGCGAGACGAACGCGGGCAACGGGACGCCCGCGGCAAGACCCGCGCGCCGCCGCCTGCGGATGCCGGGACGCACCCGGGCACGGCGGGCAGCGGGGTGGACGGTGCTGGCGCTCGTGGTCCTCCTCGTCCTGCCGAGCGCCGGCGCGGCTGCGGCCCTTCGCGCCAGCTACGCGGGAGAGGTGTCCGCCGAAGCACGCTCCCGGGGTCGCGACGCGCTGTGGCTGGGGCACGCCTGGGTGGACGGGCGCCGGGACGAGGCGGACCTCGCAGCCCTCGAGCGGCGGATCGCGGGTACCGGCATCCGCGACCTGTACGTCCACACCGGGCCGCTGTCCCACGACGGCTCGCTGCCGAAGAAGCGGTACCCGCGGGCGCAGTGGCTGCTGAAGGCCGTCGAGCGGGAGCTGCCCGGAGTGCGGGTCCAGGCATGGCTCGGGGACCGGCTCGCCTACGGCCCGGACGCGGACGGCGGACTGCGCACCGCCGACCCGGAGACGCGGCGCGCCGTGGTGGCGAGCGCCCGGCAGGTGCTGACGGCGGGCTTCGACGGGGTGCACTTCGACCTGGAGCCGCTGCGCTCGGACGACGCCGGCTATCTGCGGCTGCTGGACCGGCTGCGCCCGGCGGTCCGGGCGCACCACGGGGTGCTGTCGGTCGCCGCGCACCAGATCGACCCGCTGCCGGGGCTGCACCACGTCTCGGGCAGCGTCTTCGGACACGGCAAGTGGTGGTCGCAGGAGTACTTCGGCAAGGTCGCGCGGCGGGTGGACCAGATCGCGGTGATGTCCTACGACACGGCGCTGCCCGCCGAGAGCCTGTACGGCGGCTATGTGGCGCAGCAGACGGCACTCGCGCTGGAGGCGGCGCCCGCCCGGGTGGACGTGCTGATGGGGCTGCCCTTCTACCACACGGACGACCTGGGCCATCATGCCGCTGCCGAGACCGCGGCCGCGGCGGTGCGCGGGGTACGGCTCGGGCTCGGCCGCGAGGATGGCGACCGGGCGCGGTTCGGCGTCGCGCTCTACGTCGACTTCGCGGCGACGGAACAGGACTGGCGCGCCTACCGGCGCGGCTGGGGCGCACCGGCCGCACCGGCCGGAGCACGGCACACACAGACTTCGGACGCCCAGGGGAGGCAGCGTTGACCGTCACGGACGAGGCGATCGAGAAGATCAAGGGGATGATCGTCTCGGGGACGCTGGGCCCCGGCGACCGGCTGCCCAGGGAGAGCGAACTGGCCACCGAACTGGGCCTGTCGCGCAACTCGCTGCGGGAGGCGGTCCGCGCGCTGGCGCTGATCCGCGTACTCGACGTACGCCAGGGCGACGGCACGTATGTGACCAGCCTGGATCCGCAGGTGCTGCTGGCGGCGATGAGCTTCGTGGTGGACTTCCACCGCGACGACACCGTCCTGGAACTCCTGGCCGTACGCCGCATCCTGGAGCCGGCGGCCACCGCCCTGGCGGGCACCCGGATCGCCGTGGCCGAGCTGGACGCGCTGGAATCCGAGCTGGACGCGCTGGAATCCGAGCTGGCCGCGTCGGCTCCGGAACCGTCCGTGGGGCAACTGGTCGCCGCGGACCTGGAGTTCCACCGGCGCATCGCGGCCGCCTCCGGCAACTCCGTACTGGGTTCGCTGCTGGACGGCCTCTCCGGCCCGCACACCCGCGCCCGGGTCTGGCAGGGGCTCAGCCGGCAGGACGCGGTCAGCCGCACCCTGCACGAGCACCGGCAGATCCTCGCGGCCCTGCGAACCGGCGACGCGGAGGCGGCGCGCTCCTGGTCGACCGTGCACATCGCGGGCGTGGAGCAGTGGCTGCGCTCGGCGCTGTGACGCCGGACACCACCGCCTCCCCGGGACCGGCGCGGTCGCGGGACCTGCCGGGTCCGGTGAGCGCGGGTGCGGATCGGGGGCGTGCGGGGGCTGCGGGACGCGTGCCGGCACGCCGTAGGCTGGACCTCGCACGAAACGGCCGGCGGCGGTCCGGGGAACGGGGTCCGCAGCGGTATCGCCGGCCGCAGGCGACAGCGAGCTGAGGAGGCACTGGGTGATCGAGCTGGAGGGGGTTCCCGAGCTGGTCGACCCAGTCATGGTGGCCGCGTTCGAGGGGTGGAACGACGCGGGTGACGCCGCGTCCGGCGCGGTCGCGCACCTGGAACGGGAGTGGAAGGGCGAGGTGTTCGCCGCGCTGGACGCGGAGGACTACTACGACTTCCAGGTGAACCGCCCGCAGGTCTTCCTCGAGGACGGCGTACGCAAGGTCACCTGGCCCACCACGCGGCTGTCCGTCGTCCGGGTCGAGGACGCGGACGGCAAGGGCAGGCGGCGCGATCTGGTCCTGGTGCGCGGCATCGAACCGAGCATGCGGTGGCGCTCCTTCTGCAACGAGATCCTGGGGTTCGCGCACGAGCTGGGAGTCGAACTGGTGGTGGTGCTGGGCTCGCTGCTCGGTGACACTCCGCACACCCGGCCGGTCCCGGTGACCGGCGTGACCTCGGACTCCGATCTGGCCCGCACGATGAACCTGGAGGAGTCCCGCTACGAGGGGGCGACCGGGATCGTCGGCATCCTCCAGGAAGCCTGCACCCATGCGGGCGTTCCGGCGGCCAGCCTGTGGGCGGCCGTACCGCACTACGTCTCCCAGCCGCCCAACCCCAAGGCGACGCTCGCCCTGCTCAACCGGCTGGAGGACCTGCTCGGCGTGCGCGTTCCGATGGGTGAGCTGACCGAGGACGCCCGGGCCTGGCAGATCGGCGTCGACCAGCTCGCGGCGGAGGACAGCGAGGTGGCCGAGTACGTCCAGTCACTGGAGGAGGCCCGGGACACCGCCGAACTGCCGGAAGCCTCGGGAGAGGCCATCGCCAAGGAGTTCGAACGCTACCTGCGGCACCGCGACGGTTCCGGCTCCGCAGACGGCGGCTCGGCGCCCGGCACATCCCCCTCGCTGCGGGACCCGGGACATCAGCCCCCTCCCCCGCCGCCCAAGCCCGGTGGCGAGCCGCCGCGACCCGGTGAGCCGGACGAGGACGAGTGACCGGCGGACCGCCTCGGCGGAGCGCGCTCCCCTGCCGCTAAACCGGCGCCGCACGCCGGACCGGAGTACGGCGGTGACGGCCGGGGTACGGCGTGACGGGCCTCCCGGCCGCGGGGCGGCCGGGAGGCGGGAAGCAGGGGACGGTTACAGCGCGACGCCCAGCAGCGCATCGACGGTGCGGGAGACCAGTCCGGGCGCGCCCTCGTCGGTGCCGCCCTGCTCGGCCTGCTGCTCGGCCCAGGTGTCGACGGCGGCCAGCGCGGCGGGGGTGTCGAGATCGTCCGCGAGCGCGGTCCGCACCGCCTCCAGCATGGCCTCGGCGGGCGGGCCGTCCGGCCGCGAGACAGCCGAACGCCAGCGGTCGAGCCGCTGCTGCGCCGCCTCCAGCACCGCGTCGGTGTACTCCCAGTCGGCGCGGTAGTGGTGCGCCAGCAGGGTGAGCCGGATGGCGGCCGGATCGACGCCGTCCTTCCGCAGCTGCGAGACGAAGACGAGGTTGCCCTTCGACTTGGACATCTTCTCGCCGTTCAGACCGACCATCCCCGCGTGCACATAGCTGCGCGCGAAGGGGTACTCGCCGGTCAGCGCCTGCGCGTGGGAGGCGCCCATCTCGTGGTGCGGGAAGGCCAGATCGGACCCGCCGCCCTGGATGTCGAAGCCCATGCCCAGGTGTTCGAGCGCGATCGCCACGCACTCGATGTGCCAGCCGGGGCGTCCGGGCCCCAACGTGCCGCCGTCCCAGTGGGGTTCGCCCTCGCGGGCCGCCGTCCACAGCTGCGGGTCGAGCGGGTTCTTCTTGCCGGGGCGCTCGGGGTCGCCGCCGCGCTCGGCGGACAGCAGCCGCATCGTTTCCGCGTCGTAGTGCGAGACGGCCCCGAAGTGGGCGTCGGACTCGACCGAGAAGTAGATGTCCCCGTCGAGTTCGTAGGCGGCTCCCATGTCCCGCAGCCGCTCGACCAGCGGCACGATGTGGGGAATGGACTCCACGGCGCCGATGTAGTGCTTCGGCGGCAGCATCCGCAGGGCCGTCATGTCCTCGCGGAACAGCGCGGTCTCGCGCTCCGCGAGCGCCGTCCAGTCGATGTTCGTCGCGGTCGCCCGCTCCAGGAGTGGATCGTCCACGTCGGTGACGTTCTGTATGTAGTGCACCTGGCGCTTGGTGTCGAGCCACACGCGCTGCACGAGGTCGAACGCGTTGTAGGTCGCCGCGTGTCCGAGGTGGGTGGCGTCGTAGGGGGTGATGCCACACACGTAGAGGCGGGCGACAGGACCGGGGGTGAGGGTCACTCGGCCACCGGTCGCGGTGTCGTGGATGTCGAGGTCGCGGCCCTGTCCAGGCAGGACGGGGACCTCGGTAGCGGGCCAGGCATGCATGCCTTGAGCCTAACCCGGACTGGTGTTCCGTATCCGTCCGGATGGACGCCGTTCGAGGTCCACGGTCCGTTCGGGACTCGCCCGACCGGCCGGGGCCGGTCGGCGGGGCTCGGACGGGTGGCAGGGGGTCAGACCGGCGGCCAGGGGATGGCGGGCCACTCGCCACTCGGCAACGGATGCCGCCCGGAGCTCAGCAGGGCCTCCACCCGCTTGCCCATGGCCTGCACCTCGGCCTCGGTGAGCAGCTCGGCCAGCCGCGCCGCCAGCGGAGCCTCCGCGCCGTCCGCGGGGCCGCCCGGGTCGGCGCAGAGCGCGGTGGAGAGCCTGCGCAGCGCCTCGACGGCCTCGCCGGTCAGCTCCTCGCCCGCCCAGCCCCACAGCAGGGTGCGCAGCTTGTCGTCCACATGGAAGGTGACGCCGTGGTCGATGGCGTACAGCGCGCCGTCGGGCCGGGGCAGCAGATGGCCGCCCTTGCGGTCGCCGTTGTTCAGCACGGCGTCGAGCACCGCCAGCCGGCGCAGCCGGGGGTCGTCGGCGTGCACGAGCAGCGCTGTCCGCCCGCCGCCGACGTCCGCGAAGCCGACCGCCTTCCAGCCCTCGCCCGGCTCCTCGGCGTCGACCAGCGCGAGCAGCGGTGCCGGCTCCTCCTCCGGTCCGCTCTCCGGCTCGTCGTCCGACGCGGCCTCGGCCGTCTCCCCGGGCGGCGCGTCCTCGTCGTCATCGGCGGCGTCCGGGGGCTCGCCCACCCACGCCTGGCACATACCCACGCCGTAGGGGCCGTCGCGCAGCACGGTGGCGGGTATCAGATCCCAGCCGGTGGCGCGGGAGACCTCGTAGGCCGCGACCTCGCGCTGGGCGAGGTTGCCGTCGGGGAAGTCCCACAGCGGCCGCTCACCGGCGACGGGTTTGTAGACGCAGGGCAGGCTGCTGCCGGCGTGCTCGACCGTGCCGAACAGCACGGTGTTGGACGCGGCGGTGATCTGTCCCCGGACGGTGAGCGTGCCCTGCCGGAGCAGCTCGCGGGTGGCCTCGGCGGCCGGTGCCGTACCGCTCATTCGCCCCGGCGGTACCCGTTCTGGCGCGGGCATACGTGTCCCTCCGGATCGAGCGGCAGGCTGCACAGCGGACACGGCGGCCGGCCCGCGTTGACGACCTCCATCGCCCGCTTGGCGAAGGCGCGGGCCATGTTCCCGCTGATCCGCACCCGGAGCATCGGGGGCCCGTTCTCGTCGTCCTGGAGCAGCCGCTCCTCCGCGTCGGCCAGGTCCTCGTCCTCGCCGGGCTCCAGCTCCACGATGGCCTGCGCCTCGACGACCATCCGCTCGCCGTCGCCGTCCCAGGCCAGGGCCATGGTGCCGACCCGGAACTCCTCCTCGACCGGGCTCTCCAGAGGGCCGGTGTCATCGACCTCGGAGGGGGCGACGGCGGGCACGGGCGCGCTGCCGCCGGAGCGGCGCACCACCTCGTCCAGCAGCTCGTCGATCCGTTCGGCGAGCGCTTCGACCTGCGCCTTCTCCAGGGCCACGCTGGTGGTGCGGCCCCCCGCACTGGCTTGGAGGAAGAAGGTGCGGCGGCCAGGCAGACCGACGGTACCGGCGACGAACCGGTCCGGCGGATCGTACAGAAATACCTGACGGGACACGTTCTGCTCCGTTGGGTTCGACAGCTTGAGTGGCTTCGGACATCCGCACCCTACTGTGCGTTCCGATCATCGTGCTCATGCGCTTCCGCCAACCGTCGCGTCGCCCTCCCCCGCGCTCGTTGCGCCGCCCTGCTCGCCCGTCTTCTCCGCTGGCGCGAGCGAGGCCAGTTCCCCGGTGTCGCCGAGCCGCAGCACGAAGGGGCGCAGCGGGGTGTAGGTGAGGACCGTGGCCGAGCAGGGGGAGACGGATATCCGCTGGAAGAGGTCGAGGTGCATGCCCAGCGCGTCCGCGACGACCGACTTGATGATGTCGCCGTGCGAGCACATCAGATAGACGGCGTCCGCGCCGTGCTCGGCCTCGATGCGGGCATTCCAGGCGCGGACCGCGTCCACGGCCCGTGCCTGCATCGCGCGCAGCGACTCGCCGCCGGGGAAGGCGGCGGCTGACGGGTGGCCCTGGACGGTGGCCATGAGGGGTTCGTCGGCCAGTTCGGCGAGCTTGCGGCCCGACCAGTCGCCGTAGTCGCACTCGGTGATGCGGTCCTCGGTGTGCACGGGCAGACCGGGGCGGGCCGCGGCCAGCGGCGCGAGGGTCTCCTGGCAGCGGCGCAGCGGGCTGCTGACTGCGGCGGCCAGCGGGATGTCGCGGAGCCGGTCGGGCAGACCGGCGGCCTGCCGCTGGCCGTGTCCGTCCAGGGCGACTCCGGGAGTGCGGCCGGCCAGCAGTCCGTCGGTGTTCGCTGTGGACCTGCCGTGGCGTACGAGGATCAGCGTCGGCATGCCGCAACCCTAAGCGAGGCGCCGTCGAAGGCGCTGTGTGGTTCGCGCGGCGGCTTCTTGGCTCACCTGGCGGCCTCCGGTTGTGCGACGGTCCGGGCACGGCAGAATGCGAGAAGTGATCGTCGACTGCGCGCTCTACCGGCAGGGGCGCCGAGCCGAGCGCCCGGAGGACTTCTCGGCGGCGCTGCGGGAGGCCCGGTCCGCGGCCGAGACGTTCCTGTGGATCGGCCTGCACGAGCCGACGGAAGCCGAGTTCGACCGCGTGACCCGGGATTTCGGGCTGCATCCGCTGGCCGTCGAGGACTCGCTGCACGCGCATCAGCGGCCGAAGCTGGAGATCTACGCGGACTCGCTCTTCCTGGTGCTCAAGCCCGTGGACTACGACGAGAGGGACAGCACGCTCAGCAGCGGTGAGCTGATGGTGTTCGTGGGCGACTCGTTCGTGCTGACCGTCCGGCACGGCCGGACCAACCCGCTCGGATCGGTGCGCGCCCGGCTGGAGAGCGATCCGGAGGTGTTGCGGCACGGTCCGACGGCTGTGATGTACGCGGTCAGCGACACCGTGGTCGACCACTATCTCGAGGTCGCGGCAGCGCTGCACACCGATCTGGAGGAACTGGAGGCCGCGGTCTTCGCCAGGAACGCCCGGGCGGGCAGCCGGGACACGGCGAGCCGGATCTACGAGTTCAAGCGGCGGGCGCTGGAGTTCCGCCGGGCGACGACGCCGCTGACCGACCCCATCACCCGGCTGACGGGCGCCCGGGTCCCCTTCGTGCACAAGGACGCGCGGGTGTTCTTCCGGGATGTGGCCGACCACCTCTCACGGGTGAACGAGCAGGTGGAGTCCATCGACCGGCTGCTGACGGACATCCTGTCGGCGTACCTGGCACAGATGGGGGTGCGGCAGAACGACGACATGCGCAAGATCTCCGCCTGGGCCGCGATGTTCGCGGTGCCCACGGCCCTCGCGGGGGTGTACGGGATGAACTTCACGCACATGCCGGAACTGCACCAGGTATGGGGCTACCCGGTGACCCTGCTGCTGATGGTGACCATCTGCGTGGTGCTCTTCTGGATCTTCAAACGCCGCGACTGGTTCTAGGGTCAGCGGGCCGGGGGCAGCGGGCGTGCGGGCGTGCGGGCGTGCGGGCGTGCGGGACACCGTTCCTGCTTCCCGCGGCCCCGACCTCCGGCCCCGGGCGGCCGCTCCCCTGGGCGGCGTGCGCGGGCTGCGGCCGGTGCGGGGCTCAGGCGTACTCGGCCGCCGCGTCCGCCTGACCGGTGCCCAGCGCGTCGCGCCGCTCGGGCATCCGGAGGGCGACCAGCCGGCGCCAGCCGCCCAGCCGCTCCCACACGTACCGGCCGTGGATGCCCAGCGCGACGAGCCCGTACCGGACCCCGGACCAGCCCAGGATGCGCGCCATCCGGCTCATGACGGCCAGGCTGACGTCCCGGTAGACCTTGATCTCGGCGAGCGCGCTCTCCCGCAGCAGGGCCCGGATGGTGCGGGCATGCCCGGCGCGAGCCAGCCGCAGCAGTTCCTCATGGCAGTAGGCGAGGTGATTGTCCTCGTCGCGGGAGATCATCCGTACCGCCCGGCCGAGCTCCGGGTGGTCGCCGACCGCCTTGGTGAGCAGGGCCATCTCCTCGGAGGCCCGCTGCTCGGTGACCCGGCTGTGGGCCAGGTAGGCGAGCACGTCGTGCTCGGTCAGCGGCTCCTCCCGACGCAGCTTCTCGTGCGCCAGGCCGATCCCGAGACCCTCCAGGATCATCGTGTAGTCGGTGTCGTCGGGGATCTCGGCCGCCTCCAGGCCGCGCTTGTTCAGCAGCGCGAGGAAGATACGACCGTGCTTGTCCTCGTCGGCCCCGTGCCGGACGATCTTGGGCGCGAGGTGGCGGGCGCCGTCGGGGACGAGCGCGGCGATGCGGGCGTTCTCCCAGCCGCCCTGTGCCTCGCCGCTGGCCGCGATCGAGCAGAAGAGCCGGAAGGACTCGTCGTTGTCGAGGATTTCCTGGAACAGACTCCTGGCCGAGAGCATCGCCGCCACCTCCGTGCACGAGTTCCCATACAGCACGACATCCGCGAAGAACGAGTCAAATGCCGCGTACGCGAACAGGCAACATGTGAGCGGTCCGGCTGCGCCGAACGCAGGAGCCCCGCGGCCCGCCCGCGTAACCGCACCGGCCGGGCCGCGTTGTGCTCCATGACGGCCGTGGCGGGGCCGCCCCCCGAGCCCCCACCACGGCCGCAGAATACTTCGGGCGCGTTACGCCTTCGGGCTGTACCGCACCCCTGCACCCGGCCGCGCGGTCGGGTGCCGACGGGATCCGGCGGCGCGGCCCGTGCGGGATTCCGGCCCACCGCTCCTAGTCGGCGACCCCGGCCTGCTCCAACGCGTCGACCCCGGCGCGCAGCCCGGCCAGCCGCTCCTCGAGCGAGAACCCGGCCGGGGCCAGCGAGAGCGTCGTCACCCCGGCGTCCGCGTAGGCCCGCATCCGCTCGGCGATCCGCTCCACGGGGCCGATCAGCGTGGTGGAGTCGATCAGCTCGCGCGGGATCGCCGCCGCGGCCCCCTCCTTGTCTCCGGCCAGATACTTCTCCTGGACCTCCGCGGCCTCCTTCTCGTAGCCCATGCGCTGGGCGAGCTTGTTGTAGAAGTTCTGCTTGCGGCTGCCCATGCCGCCCACGTAGAGCGCGGTGTAGGGGCGGAAGAGGTCGGCGAGCGCGTCGATGTCGTCGCCGACGGCCATCGGGACGGTCGGGCACACGTCGAAGCCCTCCATGGTCCGGCCCGCGGCCTCCCGGCCCGCCCGCAGGTGCTGGAGCGTGGTCTCCTCGGCGTGCTCCGGGGAGAAGAAGACCAGCAGCACCCCGTTGGCGATCTCGCCGGTCTGCTCCAGGTTCTTGGGACCGATCGCCGCGATGTAGAGCGGGATCTCCGCACGCTCCGGGTGGACTGTCAGCTTGATCGGCTTGCCGGGTCCGCCGGGCAGCGGGAGCGTCCAGTGCTGCCCCTCGTAGGACAGCCGCTCCCGGGACATCGCTCGCCGGATGATCTCGACGTACTCGCGGGTGCGGGCCAGCGGCTTGTCGAACTTCACCCCGTACCACCCCTCGGACACCTGCGGGCCCGAGACGCCCAGGCCGAGCCGGAAGCGGCCGCCGGAGAGCGAGTCGAGCGTGGCGGCCGTCATGGCCGTCATGGCGGGTGCCCGCGCCGGGATCTGGAAGATCCCGGAGGCCACGTCGATCTGTTCGGTGTGGGCCGCCACCCAGGTGAGCACCGTGGCGGCGTCCGAACCGTACGCCTCGGCCGCCCAGCACACGTCGTAGCCGAGCCGGTCGGCCTCCTGTGCGACGGCGAGGTTGTCCGCATCCATCCCGGCACCCCAGTAGCCGAGGTTGATGCCCAGTCGCATCCCCATCCCGCACCCACTTCCCTTACTGACCAGTAATGTCCCTGACCCCCGGACTCTAACGCCTGCCACAACTACGCTCAACGCCCATGGAGCGAAGGCACCTCGGCCGCACTGGCCTGCGCGTATCCCGGATCGGACTGGGCACTCTGGGCTGGGCGCGCGGCGGCGGGAGCGACCGCGCGGATCCCGGCGCGGGGCACGAGGCGCACCCGCCGCACGACCAGCACGTACGCAACGCCGCCGACCAGCTCAAGACGTTCTGGGAAGCGGGCGGCACGCTCGTGGACACCGCGGACGTGTACGGCGACGGCGAGGCCGAGTATCTCCTGGGGCGGCTGATGCAGGACCTGGTGCCGCGCCGCGACCTGGTGATCGCCACCAAAGCGGGGGGCGTACCCGACCCCGACCGTCCCTTCGACTGCTCGCGCGGCCACCTCCTGAGCGCCCTCGACGCCTCCCTCGAGCGGCTGGGCACCGACCACGTGGACCTGTGGCAGGTGCACGCCTGGGACCCGTACACGCCGCTGGAGGAGACACTCCACGCACTCGACACCGCCGTCGGCAGCGGGCGCGCCCGCTACGCCGGGGTGTGCGACGTCTCCGGCTGGCAGCTCGCCAAGGCGGGCACCTGGCAACGGGCCGCGCCCGGAGTGCGGCACCCGCTGGCCGCCACCCAGATGGAGTACTCGCTGCTGCAGCGCGGCGTCGAGCGGGAGGTGCTGCCCGCCGCGCAGGACCTCGGCATCGGGCTGCTGCCCTCCTCGCCCCTGGGACGCGGCGTACTGACCGGCAAATACCGGGCCCCCGGCCCGCCGCCGGCCGGATCGCGCGGCGCCTGTGAGCGGCTGGCCGCGTTCGTCGAGCCGTATCTGGACGGGACCGCGGCCCGGATCACCGACGCGGTGGCCACCGCGGCCGACGGGCTCGCGCTGCCGCCGCTCCAGGTGGCCCTGGCCTGGGTACGCGATCGGCCCGGGGTGGCCGCACCGATCGTCGGCGCACGGACAGCGGAGCAGTTGGCGCAAGCGCTGTCGGTGGAGGGCCTTAGTCTTCCAGACGAGATCCGCGCGGCCCTGGACGACGTCTCGGCCCCCGTGCACCGCTACCCCGACCATGACTGGAGCGAGCTGTGAGCAACGAGAAGGCAGCCGAACTCCTCGCGGCCGTCCGCGCGGTGGAGAGCGGCGAACGCTCCGCCACCTCCTTCTTCAACGAACCCGCCGCCGGGCCGCCCTCCCGCAGCGTGCTCCGGGCGCAGCCGGGTGGCCCGGAGACCGGCCCCGCCGGCGGCGCCCGCCCCGCCGCGGTGCCCCCGCCGGGGCGTACGGAGCGCCCGGGACGGCAGGACGGCCCGGTCACCGTCCCGGAGGGGGTGCGCGCCCTGCTGGCGGAGGGCGGGGCTCCGGAGGGGCTGGCCCGGCGGGTCGCCGAGACGCTCGGGGAAGGCGCGGAGAGCGTGCTGCGCGCCGACCCCTGGCAGCTCCTCGCGGTTCCCGGGGTGCTCCCCGAGCAGGCCGACGGCTTCGCCCGGGCGCTGCTGGGGGACGAGGCGGGGCCGGGCGACCCGCGGCGGGCGGTGGCGCTGGTGGTCCGGCTGCTGGAGCGCGCGGCGCTGCGGGGCGACACGGTGCTGCCCCCGGACGCCCTGGGCAGGGGCCTGGCCGGGCACGCGGTACCGGACCCGGAGGAGGCCGTGCGGCAGGCCGTGGACGCGGGGGCCGTCCTGGTCTTCGAGGACGCGCTGGACGCGGGGCCGGTCGCCTCGGCCATGAGCGAGAGCGACGTCGAGGAGGAGGAGCGCCCGGTCACCCTCCTGGTGGGCCTGGACCGGTACGCGCTCGCGGAGGAGAGCCTCGCCGACGGGCTCGCCCGCATCGCGGGGACCTTCGCGTCCGCGGAGACGGCCGGCGCCTCGGCGGACGGTCCGGGGAGCACGGCGGACCCCGCAGAACCGGCGAACCGGGCGGACCGCGCTCCGGCCGGAGCCGCGGGGGCCGACGAGGACTGGGCGACGGCCGCCGAGAGCGCCCCCACCTCCTCGGCGCGCGAGCTGATCCGTGCGGTGGCCGGAAGCGGACTGGTCACCCATACGGGTGGTGAGGCGTCCCGTGCCGAGGTCGCCGCCGTGGTGGTCGCGGCGCGGGCGCTCGGGCTGCGTACCGCGGTCCTCACCCATACGGACGAGGGCCGGGAGCGCATGGCCCGCCTCCTCGCCGAGTATCCGGCCCCCAGCCCGGACAACGACCCGGACCGCGCCCCGGACAGCGGTGACCCGGACGGCGGCGATCCGGCCCCGGCCCCGGGCTGCGCCACCGTCGCCGGGGTTCTCGCGGGCACGGACGGGCCGGAGCGGGATGCGGAAGGAGGGCTCCGCGTCGACCTGCTGGCCGTCTGCGACGCGCCGCAGTTGGACGCGGAGACGGCCGCGGCACTGCTGGAGGCGCTCCCGGACGGGGCACGTCTGCTGCTCAGCGGAGACCCGGGCGTGCTGGGCGCCGCGGGCCCCGGGCAGGTGTTCGGGGACCTGATGGCGGCCCGGTACTGCCCGCACGTCGCCTCCCGCACCCCGGACCCCGGACCGATCGGCGAGCTGGTCTCGGGCATCGGCATCGGAGAGCTGAACCAGGTGGCGGCGCCCGGCAAGGAGGTGGTGATCGTCCCTGTCGCCGACCCCGGCGAGGCCGTCCACCGCACGGTCCAGCTGGTCAAGGACTCGGTGCCCCGGGCACTCGGCGTCCCGGCCGCCGGAACCCAGGTGATCACCCCGGGGCACGGCGGCTCCGCCGGCACCCGCGCGCTCAACGCCGCCCTCAAGGAACAGCTCAACCCGGGCCCGGGCCGCTTCGGCGGCTTCGACCCCGGCGACCGGGTCGCCCACTCCCCCGCGCCGGGCCGCACCCGCATCGGCACGGTCGCCGCGGCCGACACGGACGGCCTCCAGCTGGCCTGCGGGGACCACCAGGTGACGGTCCCGCCGGAGCGGGTGCCCGAAACGGTGCGGCACGGCTGGGCCGTGACGGCCCACCAGGCCGCCGGGATCCGCTGGCCCGCCGCCGTCGTGGTGCTGCCCGGGGACGCCACGGAGGCATTGACCCGGGAGTGGGTCTACACGGCCTTCGGCCGGGGCGAGCGCCATCTGTCGGTCGTGCACGGAGCGGGCGACGCGCTTCCCCGCGCGGTGGCCTCGGCCGCGTCCCGGGAGCGGACGACCCGGCTGCGGACCCTGCTGACCGAGTCGGCCCGCGCCGCCGAGGCGGCGCGGGCGGCGGAGACGGCGGAGGCGACCCCAGCGGCGGGGACGGCCGACGGCTGAGCCGGAGCGGCCGCGACGCGGGGGCGATCCGCCGTGCTGCCCGCGCTACCTGCGGCGGGCGGCGGACACCCCGACGCCATCACCGTCCTCGTCGTAGCCCTCCTCCTCGTAGCCGTCCTCGTCGTCGTCCGCTTCCTCGCCTTCGCTGCGGGCCTCGAGGACCAGGTCCTCCTCGTCCTCGTCGAAGACGGAGGAGACGTCGAAGCGGCAGACCACGCGCTGCGAGTCCGCCTGGTCGAACGGGGCGGACAGCCACTCGCCGGGCTCGGCGGGCTCGTCGACCGCCGTGACCCAGAGGGTGGAGTCGCCCTCCTCCAAGCCGAACTCCTTGTGGCGAGTGGCGATCTCGTCCGGCTCGAACTCGCCGAAGAGGACCCCGAGCGCGGCGTGCACGCTGTTGCCCGGTGCCGCGCCCTCGAGGCGCTCGTCCTCGGCGGAGTCCGGGTCCAGCTCGGTGATGCGCTCGGCCTGAGCCTGCAGCCGGTGCGGCTCGGAGATGACATAGTCCCGCCGGATCAGGACACTCAGCGCGGTGGGCACATCGGGTCCCGTGTAGGCCGGGAGGCTCTCGCTGCTGGGGATCTCGAACGGGGTGACCTCGTCGTAGACCTCGTACAGCAGCTCGTCGTAGGTCTCCCCGGCGGCGGCCAGCGCGTCGAAGGCGGCATAGACGGCGGAGTCGAGTTCGGCGGCGTACTGCTCAGCCGACGACGCGTCCCGCTCACCCGCACCACCCGCTCCGGCAGGCACCCGGGATTCCCCCGCGCGGCGCTCGACGGCTTCGAGGTGCCGGTCCAGCGCGGCTTTGACCGCTTCGGCGGCGGCGCGTACGTCGGCAGCGGTGGGCTGCGCAGCATCAGACATAGTGCAGACGCTATCGGCATACGGGGTCCGCACGCACAATAGAGACGATGCCGGAATACGAATTTCGCGATGTGTACGTCCCTCGGGACGTCTCCCGTAAGGCCGCGACCCAACTGCTGACCGACCAGGCGGAGTACGGGCATTGGGAGCTGGCCCGTACCCGGCTGTATCCCGACGGCAGCCGCCGGGTGCGGCTGCGCCGCCGCATCATCCGCCAGCTTCGCCCGACCTGGTGACCGCCGGTCGCGGGTGACCCCACCATGCGGGGTGGCCGTCGCCGCGGAGCGGGAGCGCCGAGAGAGGAAGCCGGTGGGAAGCCGAGAGGGAGCGGGCCCGGCGGTGCGGAGCCCGCTCCCTCGGCTTGCCCGGCGCGGCAGCTGCGGCTGCGGCGCCGGAGCACCGGCCCGCGCGTCAGGTCGCGGGATGCCGGTCGATCACAGCACCGGAGTCGGCGCTGCGTGCCATCAGCGCTTGGCGGCGGGCCGGGAGCGCCGGTAGAGCACGTATCCCCCGGCGAGCATGCCCAGGCTGACCGGCGCGGCGATGCCGAGCTGCGAGCCGGCACCGGTGTGCGCCAGCTCCCCGCCGTCTTCCGGAGCGCCGGAGACCTGGGCCGCGGCAACAGTTTCCGGCGTGGACGGAGCGTGCACCTCGCCCGAGCTTCCGGGCTGGGTGGGCGTCTGCGGAGTGGACGGCTCACCTGGCTCGTCGGGCGTGGTGGGCTGCTCGGGCTCGTCCGGGTTCCCCGGCTCGTCGGGGTTGCCGGGCTCCTCCGGGTTCCCCGGCTCCTCCGGATTACCGGGCTCCTCCGGGTTCCCCGGCTCCTCCGGATTACCGGGCTCCTCCGGGTTCCCCGGCTCCTCCGGATTACCGGGCTCCTCCGGGTAGCCGGGGTCGGTGGGCCCCGGGTGCGACGGATTGGCGCAACCGTTGCCGTGCGCCGGGTTGAGCGCGCCGACCACGTCCACGGTGTTGCCGCAGACGTTCACCGGCACATCCACCGGCGCCTGGACGTTGTTGCCCGAACCGACGCCGGGCGAGTCGTGCGCGGTGCCCTGCGCGTGGGCCCCGCTTCCGCCCTGCTGGCTGCCGCCACCGTTTCCGGTGCCGTTGCCGCCGCAGCTGTTGCCGGACGCCGGGTTGAGCAACCCGACGACGTTGACGGTGTTGCCGCAGATGTTCACCGTGACGTTCACGGGCGCCTGGGCGGTGTTGCCGGAGAGTACTCCCGGCGAGTTCGCGCCGGCGCCCTGGGCGCCCGCGTCGGCGAACGCGGTCCCCCCGGAGACCGCGAGGAGGCCGCCTGCGGCGGCCATGGTGATCAGGCCCTTTCTGGTGCCCTGACGCATGATGTTGGAATCCCCTGCCTAGTGGTGGCTGTTGGTAACCGGCCAGGGGGAGGCGCACCTGCGCACCCTCCCACCCCCCGAGACCCGAGGGCCCCGGAGCGCGTGGCGCGTGCTCCGGGGCCGCTCAGATGCGCATGCCTCACCGATCGCGTCGGATGAGGCGGGACGTCACTGGTTGACGCAGGTGTTGCCGAAGGCCGGGTTCAGCAGCCCGATCACGGAGATCGTGTTGCCGCAGGCGTTCACCGGCACGTGGACCGGGACCTGGACGGTGTTGCCGGAAACGACGCCGGGGGAGTTCACGGCGGCGCCCTGCGCACCGGAGTCGGCAACGGCCATACCCGCACCAGCCAGCACAAGACCGCTGGTGACAGCCGCGGCGGCGATGACCTTCTTGATCATTATTCCTCCTAGTTGGCAATACGACCCCAGCAGGGGGTCGCACTCCCTGTAACGAGGATGGAGGAATGAGGCTACGAACTGACTAGATCATTCACCCGTCCCGGTTACTTCAGCACAGGCTGTCGATTCCAGGCCCCGCCGCACCACTCCTTCGAAGGAGACACCTCGGGGAACGGTGCGAGGATCCGGACGCTGATCGGAAAAGCGCCGGTCACAGCAGCCGATCAACGCCACCCACCAGGGCCCCGATGGACATCACGCCTGATCCAGGAACCGATCCAGCACACGGACACCGAACTGGAGTCCGTCGACCGGGACCCGCTCGTCCACTCCGTGGAACATGCCCGCGAAGTCGAGCTCCGGCGGCAGCTTCAGCGGCGCGAAGCCGAAGCAGCGGATTCCCAGGTCGTCGAAGGACTTGGCGTCGGTACCGCCCGACAGCATGTACGGCACGGCGCGCGCGATCGGGTCCTCCGCCCGCAACGACGTCTGCATGGCGTCCACCAGCGCACCGTCGAAGGTCGTCTCCAGCGCCCGGTCGGCGTGCACGTCCTCGCGCCGCACCCGCGGCCCCAGCAGCCGGTCCAGATCGGCCAGGAACTCCTCCTCGTGCCCGGGCAGGAACCGCCCGTCCACATGTGCGGTCGCCTGCCCGGGAATGACGTTGACCTTGTAGCCGGCCCCGAGCTGGGTGGGCGCGGCGGTGTTCTGCAGCGTCGCACCGATGATCTTCGCGATGCCGCCGAGCCGGGCGAGCGTCTCCTCCATGTCCTCCGGGTCCAGCTCGACGCCGAGCGCGTCGGAAAGCTCGTCCAAGAAGGAACGGACCGTCTTGGTCACCCGCACCGGAAACTTGTGCCGGCCCAGCCGTCCCACGGCCTCGCACAGCTCGGTGATCGCGTTGTCGTCGTTGGTCATGGACCCGTGGCCGGCCGTGCCGTCCACGGTGAGCCGCATCCAGTGCATGCCCTTCTGCGCCGTCTCGACCAGATACAGCCGCAGGTCCTCGTTGACCGTGAAGGAGAACCCGCCGACCTCCCCGATGGCCTCGGTGACCCCCTCGAAGAGGTCGGCGTGGTTGTCGACCAGGTGCCGCGCCCCGTAGACCCCGCCCGCCTCCTCGTCCGCGAGGAAAGCCAGCACGACGTCCCGGGGCGGCTTGCGCCCGGCCCGCATCCGCTCCCGGACCACCGCCAGCGTCATCGCGTCCATGTCCTTCATGTCGACGGCGCCGCGCCCCCACACGCAGCCGTCCGCGATCTCCCCCGAGAAGGGGTGCCGCGTCCAGTCGTCGGCGTTGGCGGGCACCACGTCGGTGTGCCCGTGGATGAGCAGAGCCGGGCGGGACGGATCCTCGCCCGTGATCCGCGCCACGGTCGAGGCCCGGCCCGGGCTGGACTCGATGATCTGCGGCTCCAGACCGACCTCGGCCAGCTTCTCGGCGACGTACTCGGCCGCCGCCCGCTCCCCGGGACCCTCGTTGTTGCCGTAGTTACTGGTGTCGATCCGGATCAGCTCGCGGCAGAGGTCGACGACCTCGCTCTCGGCACTAGCGGCACTCGCGGTCGCGGCACTGTCGGCACTCACGCTGCCTCCTCTTCTCGCAGGTAGACCCCCATCCTCCCGCCCGCACCGCGGTGTCCCAAGAGCCGGGTGATCGCAGTCCTCATCGGGTGCTAAGGTTTAACCCGTCGCAAGGCCGCTCACCGGCCCGGCGACACACCCGGTCGGGGTGGCGGAATGGCAGACGCGCTAGCTTGAGGTGCTAGTGCCCTTTACAGGGCGTGGGGGTTCAAGTCCCCCTCCCGACACGTACCATACGCACACGCGGCGGCTGGACGTGACTCAACAGTCACGGTCAGTCGCCGTTCGTCGTATGTGAGGAACAGACCGAACGCTTCGTAGATCGGCCGCTTCTGTGTGGGGTCAGCTGCGAGGAGCCGGTCTTTCATGTCACCGAGCGTGCGGATCATGGTTTCCAGCTCAGCTTCGGAAGCGATGTCTTGTGGGCGCCTCCGCTGAGCGCTGCGGAGCCGCTGCTCGACAGCGCTCTTGTCCTGCTGAGTCTCGTTGATCCACTGACCAACCAGGGCTGGGTCCGACCCGGCGTCGAGAGCGGCTCGGTACCCGGCGAGACGTCGCTCACAGTCGGCAAGCTTTTGACGCGCCTCGGCAAGGTCCGGAGATGCCTGTTGTTTCTGCTGGGCGGCGTGCAGCTTACGCAGCGTGTCAGGGAGACGGTCGGGACTGCTGCACGTATAGGTGACAGTCGGTTTTCATGCGGCGAGGGCGGCGGGCTTCATGGTGGTCTCGTACTCGATGGGGGTCAAACGGCCCAGGCGTAGTTGTCTGCGGCGTCGGTGGTAGGTCCGCTCGATCCAGGTGACGATCGCGGTGCGGAGGTCCTGCCGGGTGGCCCAGGTGCGGCGGTCGAGGACGTTGTTCTGCAGCAGAGCGAAGAAGGATTCCATGGCGGCGTTGTCGCCGGCCGAGCCGACTCTTCCCATGGATCCGGCCAGGCCGTGGCGGTGCAGAGCGTGGACGTACTTTCTTGATCGGAATTGCGATCCGCGGTCGGAATGGACTGTGCAGCCGGCCACGTCCCCTCTTCTGGCGGCCGCGTTGTCCAGGGCGTTCACCGCGAGGCGGGCCTTCATCCGGTTGTCGATGGAGTAGCCGACGATCCGGCCGCAGAAGGCGTCCTTGACCGCGCACAGGTACAGCTTGCCCTGGCTCGTGGGGTGTTCGGTGATGTCGGTCAGCCACAGCTGGTTCGGGGCATCGGCGGTGAAGTCGCGTTGGACGAGATCATCGTGCACGGCCGGACCCGGTCTCTTGCCGTTCTTCGATCGCTTCTTCCCGAAGGCCGACCACCAGGCGTTGTCCCGGCAGATCCGCCACGCGGTCCGCTCGCTCATGCGCTCCCCGGCCGTCTCGGCCTCCCCGGCGAGAAAGCGGTAGCCGAACTCGGGGTCGTCGCGGTGGGCGTCGAACAGCGCATTCGCGCGGTAGGCCACGGTGACCTCGGCATCGGTCACGGGCTGAGACAGCCAGCGGTAGTAGTGCTGGCGGGAGAGCTTGAGCATCCGGCACGCGACCGCGACGGGGACTCCGTCGGCGGCGAGCTCTCTCACGAGCGGGTAGAGCCTTTTCCCGGCAAGTTCGCCTGCGACAGATACGCGGCAGCTCGGCGCAGGACCTCGTTCTCCTGCTCCAGCAGCCGGACCCGCTTCTTCAGCTCAGTGTTCTCCGCCGACTCAGACCTGGTGACACCGGGCTTCTCGCCGTCCTCGACCGCGGCCTGGCGCATCCACTTCGACAGCGTCATCTCATGGACGCCGAAGTCCTTCGCGATCTGCGCGAGGGTGACGCCCTTCTCGCGGTTGAGCGCGACGCGGACCACGTCGTCACGGAACTCTTGAGGATAGGGAACTGGCACGGCTACATCCTTCCAGGCCGCCCTACGGGCAAGCCAGAGCAGATGTCACCCGACCATGCAGCAGACCCGGGGGTGAGTTCACGTAATTCCCCAGGTGATGGAACGAGCGCATGGGCTGGAGCGCTGCATGCCACGGCTGTGAGCCTTCGCGTCTCCCGGCATGGTCGGTAGCAATTACGGAAAGGGCCTGAGAGGCTGCCTGAAGGCAGCGTCGGCGATTCGTCAGGGGACGTCGAGGTGCGCGATCAGCCAGTCAGCGTTCCAGGCGTGCTGCCGCCGGAGCGGGCCGCGGAGATCGGCGAGGTCATCGACCGGACCACACGTTGGGCGAGCGAACGCGAAGACGTCGTCGGGTTGTTGCTGGTCGGATCATGCGCTCGCGGTGCCGCGGAACCCGACTCCGACATCGACTTCGTCCTGCTCACCACGGACGAATCCCGATACCTCCTGAACGATGGCTGGCCTGCTGAGCTTGGGCGGGGCGAGCTGATCCGGACCAGGTCATGGGGGCCGATCACCGAACGACGTTACTCCACGGCCTCCGGACTGAAAGTCGAGATGAACATTGGCTCTCCGAACTGGGCAAAGACGGATCCCGTCGACCCCGGGACGCATCGCGTCATCACCGACGGTGTCCGCGTGCTGTATGACCCAGCAGGCGTCTGTGCCGACCTTCTCGGTGCCTGCTAGCCGATCAGCGGTGGGGCTCGCGCTTCCCCGGGGCTGAGAAGCGGTAGTCGTACCGATCTTGCTGGGTGCCAGTTCGAGTGCGGTGACTCGGTCGCGTGATCTTCGGCTTCTGCGTGCATGAAGGCAGGGCCTCCTGTCCAGCTCGGGTTTGTCGAAGTCCGAACGACCTGGTCAGGAGGCAGATCCCCTACGGAAACGGGGCATGAGCAGCTGTGCTGCGAATATCAGCAGTTGATGACCATCTGGCGCCACAGCCTGACTCGCTGCGGCGCCAGTAGGCATCGGGCCTACGTCACAGGATGCTCCACTGCATGCCGCTGTCCCTGCGACGAAGTCCTTCCACCCGTCTCCGTACTTCTGCCAGGCTCGCAGGCGCGTGGCGTACCTTGCGGGCATTTGTCGTGATCATGCGTAGCTCACGGATGGCGGCCAAGGTCGGGTAGCCCGGCCAGCGCGTAACGTCCCAACCGTAGGTGTCGGCGAAAGCCTGGTAGTGGCCTGGGCCGTAGCCGAACCGTCGGCAGTGGACTTCAACTGTCACCAGATCCCACTCGGGCTGACCGTACGCAACCGTATCCCAGTCGCACAGGACAGCGCCGCCATCGCCTGTGTGCAACGCGTTCCGGTGCTGCGGGTCGCCCTGGATCAGCCCCCTGATCATGGCGAATTCCACCTGGCTGAGGTCCTTCTCTAGGCGATCAGCCTCCTCCGAGAGGAACTGGACGGAGTCGGGCGGCAGACACGTGATGGCGGACAGTGAGCGTCGGATCGCCCTGATGTTGTCGTGCTGAGGGAGGGAGAGCTCGGGCGAGGGCAGGGAGTGCAGTGTGTGGAGGGGCCTGGCCAGCTGTTGCGCTTCTACAGGCTGCTCGGGCTGGGGTAGATACGTCCAGAAGGTGATGCCGTGCCCATCGACGACAACAGGCTGGGCCACGTGGTGCAAAGGGACGCCAGGGAAGCCGACATCCATGAGCCAACGGGCGAAGGATACAGTGCGTGCGACGTCGTCGAGGCAGGATCCCCGACGAGCGATCTTGACAACAACCTGCTCCTTCTCGAGTAGGACGACCGCGTTTGTGTGTCCACGCAAAAGGCGTGCGTCGCGGCTATCAAGCCCAGCAACCGCGCACCCTTGCTCCAGGACCTGATACAGCTCGGACTCGTCGTACCCGCCGGGGGTCGGCGCAGGTTCTGTCATGTGCTCCAGGCTCGCCGACCACCCACCTTGCTGTCACATCTGTCCTGGAGGCAGGGCAAGGATTTCCCGCAGCTCACGTGCTGCCCGACGCCCCCGTATAGCGGGCGGAATAGCATCAATGACGTTGCGGGCGCGCTCTTCCACGATCGGCGTACGGTGAGCCGGATCGACCTCCAGGAACGTCGCTCCGGCCAGTTGGCAGGCTTCTGTCGGGCTGCGGTCCAGTGCAAGGCATAGAGCTGCCTCAAGGCGAAGGAGGGTCGGATCGATGCCGGTCCGCCTGGGATATAGACGCAGGGCTTCTTCCTGCACACGTCGTGTCTGGCTGGTTCGGCCGAGAGCCGTCAGTGTCCCACTCTTGTAGAGCAGAAGTCGCCGTTCCGGGAACGCGAAGGCATCGTTGTCGGTGTCGACGCCAGCGCAACTCTTCTCGAACACGAGTAGTGCATGCCGGAGCGCCGACTCCGCATTCTCTGAGTCGCCCAGTTGCGCGAGGGCTCGCGCCTCCGCCGCTGCCGCGAAAGCGGCGGTCGCGCTGGGACGGCTCCTGCTGAGAATCCGAGCCTCCCTGGCGAGTGAGACAGCCGACTCCACGGGACCGTAGTAAAAGGGAAGCATCGCAGCCTGTGCTCTCACCCGCGCCCGGAGCTCCGCGTTGCCACTGTCGTCCGCGGCATTGCGAGCTGTCGCGAACCAGGTCTGCGACCTGGTCAGCTCACCGAGCTTCATCAGCGCGTCGGCGATCAGCGTCGCCAGCATGGCCGTGAGTTCGGACAACCGCGCCTGCATCGAGGCCGGCTGCCGTTCCGCGGCCAGCCGTCCCACCTCTGCCAACTGGTCGAGAAGGACCTTCAGCATCGGCGCGGGTGGCATGGAAACGTACTCCTTCCGCGCCCAAAGCACCTGTTCATCCAGAAGGTCCAGCTGGGGCGTGCTGACAGTTCCAGCAGCAAGGGTCCGGTCGATCGACCGTCGAGCAGCATCGACACGCTGCTCGAGCGTCTCGCCCGCACCGGTCTCTGAGAGGGTCCGCGAGGAAGACAGTGCAGGCTCAGCCGGCACCGGATCACGAGACGGGAGCGGGACAACAGTATTCACCGCGAGGTCGAACCCAAGATCCTGAGACTCGCACTCGTAGAAAGTGCAGAGCAATCGGATCGTGTTGGAGTGTGGCCGACGGTCCGTCTCCCAGTGCCCCAGTGCGGCCGTGTCCACTCCAGGCCCTCGAGGAGGCCCCTCCGTCAGCTCGTTCAGGCCGTCAACCGCCTGCTTGAGGGTGAGACCTCGAGCCAGACGATGAGCACGCAGTAGAGACACAAGGCAGTGGTCATGGATCGCCAATGCGATCTCGCTGACGGACTGACCTCGGCCAGCGGCTTCCCTTCGCAACCGGTGCGCGCATGACGGGCGATGCGAGCGGCGCTCCATCTTCCCTCCCCTCACCAGGCTCACCTCGCTGCCAGTCCAGTGACAGCTCACCTACTCTGCGTCAGAACCGTCGCGACCTCAATGCGTAATCACGAATTCGTGAATGTAGCGGTAGGCGAGTCACGAATTCGTGATCAGCGGCTGTTGCCCGTCCGGGGCATGAGAACGAATCTTGCTCCCTCGGAAGCCCACAGCACTCGCCGGCCAGGAGAACTGACGCCCCGTCCGTCGAGCTTGCAGGCGCCGTCCTCTTGGTCAACAGGCCAGGCCCGGCGGCACCCGTCAGACCTGAGAGGCAGGCGTGATGACGAGCATGATGGACCGGCAGCTCCTAGCGATGGCCACCGACGGTGTCGGAGCCGAACACGCCACGCTTGCGGTCGAGTGCGAAGCGGAGGCTGTCCACAAGGCGCGAGACTTCGCTCGAGGGCAGCTTGCGACATGGGGCTTCCTCAAGTGCAGCGATCTCAGCGAGCGGGTCGTTCTCGTCATGAGCGAACTGGTGACCAATGCAGTACAGCACGCCAGGACCAGGCCGCCGGGTGAGAACGAGTCAATCGACATCGCGACGGTTCTCATGCCGGATCACATCGTCGGAGTTTTGGTGGCCGACAACTCCCCCAGAGCGCCGTTGTGCAGTGCCAAGGACTCGGCAGAGGCCACTCACGGGCGCGGTCTGCTCCTCGTCAGTGCGCTCGCGGACGGTTGGGCTGCGGTACCCCGACCGTTCCCGGACGGAGCTCAGGGGAAGGGGATCTGGGCCTTCTTCCAGTCCCCCACGGCCCACGCCCTGCCTCAGTCGGCGTGACAAGGGCGCTGGTGTCGAACCGATACCTCAGGTTTTTCCTACCTATGTCTCATCGCCTCGGAGTCTCTCGTGATGCAGGTGCAGTGGAGTCGTTACCCATGGCACGTCCAGAGGGGAGCCACTCGTGCTGGCGACGTGTCGCTGCTCGTGCCAGAGCGCGACAGTGTAGAGACCAGTACTGCTTTGGGCATGACGGCTCTGGAGCGGCTGTTGGAGGAGCCGTCGCCAGTGGGGCCTGTCTTGGAGTGCCTTGCGCACACGCGGGTGCTCATCCCGGTGCCGACTGGCACCGCCGTGTGGTGGACGGCAGCCCACTCCACGTGCCGCCGCGGCATGTGGCAGTGCAGCGGCGCCCCCTACGCACCACGCTGTGTTCTTCAATGGCGTGCGCCTGGGCCCGGGACTGTGGTGACGGAGCCGCGGCGTCTGCACGATCTCCTGAGCGAGTGCCGCTCCCAGCTGCGTCAATCAGCTGCGTGACCGACATGGCCGCCCATCGTGATCGTTCACACCCCCTTCGCATTCGCACTGCTGGTCATCCCGGTAGTGCTGTGTCGCACTTCCGGACTGTATGCCGGACACGCCGTGGTGTGCGTACTGCTGGGCTTCTACCTGGCCTCCACTTCGCTGGCGCCGACGATCGGCCACGTGGTGGCGGCTGTCCTCGACAGTCTCGGCCACATCCGCTTCTAGACCAGTCGTTGAGGCGCAGCACCGGTCCGCTCCCCCCTGCATGTTGCGGCCGGGAGGCCGCACCTCGGCAGCCCTCCAGCTCGCCCACCTCCACCCGACGACTGTCTGAGGCTCCATGACGACGAAATTCCGACGTTCCCACCGCGCCCCGAGGACCGGGCGACGACGGCTCACGGTGCGCTCGCGCCTCACGCTAGTCGCAGCTGTGGCGATCGCCGCCCTGCTGGGGCTGGTCATCGTCAACGCGGTGCCGGACTGGGAGCAGCAGACCAACCTGCGTAACGACTCGGCGACCGGCCGCTTGGGCGGCGAGGCAAGCCTGCCGCTGTTCACCGGAGCGCAGAAGGAGCGGAAGCTGACCGCCGCCTATCTGGCCCGTCCCACAGCGAAGGCGAAGGCCGCACTGGAGAAGCAGCGGGTGGCGACCGACGCGGGGCTGAAGTCGTTCCGTCGCCTGTCGGGGACCGAGCTGCACAGCGACCAGCGGCATCGCTGGGAGTACGTCGAGGCGATCTACTCCCACCTCCACACGCTCCCGGCGGTCCGCAAGAAGGTGAACGCGAGGACCAGCAGTGCGGACGCGGCGACGGACTACTACACGAAGTTGATCATCAAGATGATCCGGTTCTACCAGGCCCTCTCCGCGATGGACGATCCCGATCTCACCTTGGAGACCAGGCCGCTGGTCGGGCTCTTCTACGCCTCGGACGCCTTGTCCCAGCAGGACATGCTGATCACGCAGGCCCGCGCCGCCGGGCACATGACCCCCGCCCATCGCGCCGACTTCGCCGAGGCGTACGGGACCGGGAAGGTCATGTACGAGCGGTGGATCGCCCCTTACCTACCGCGCAAGGAGAGGGCGCTCTACGACCAGATCACCACCAGCCGCGAGTGGAAGGCCCTGCAGGCCGCACAGCGCTCGGTGATCACCCCGCCCACTGATGAGGCCGGAAACCCCCAAATCGGCGACGGGTCGGCTCTGGCCCGCTGGGACTCCTCCCATGGACAGGTGAGCGGGCAGATCGCAAAGCTTAACCTGGCACGCACCCAGGGGCTCCTCGCCCACGGTTTCCAGCGCGCCGACGAGGTCCGCAACCGCGCCCTCCTCCAGGTCTTCGCCAGCATCGCCGCGATCATCGCGATCGCCGGGTTGATCATCTGGCTCACCCGGTCCATCTCCGCGCGGCTGCGTCAGCTGCGCACTCAGACGGAAGACGGGGCGCAGCGCCTGCCGACGGTCGTCGCCCGCCTGCGCCGAGGCGAAAAGGTGAACCCCGAGGCAGAATTCCCCTCCCCCGACGAAGCGGACGAGTTCGGGCACGTGCGGAAGGCCCTGGTCGACGCCCAGCGCCGAACCGTGGGCCTGGCCGCCGAGCAGGCCGCTGACCGCCGGGGGCTGGACGGGTTCGTCGCGGCCACCACCGACCGCACCCTCGGGCAGATCGGCCGGTCCCTCGATCTGATGCAGAAGGTCATGAACCGGCCTGATGCCGATCCGCTGCTCGATGACCTGATCACCACCGACGGCGCCATCGCCGCCAGCCGCCGCCACCAGGAGAACCTCAGCGCTCTGACCAGCAGCACACAGCAGTTCCTCTACAACCAGCCCAAGGCTCTGCTGGATCTGGTCAACGATGCCGCGGTGGAGACCGGCGAGCCCAAGCGGGTCCGCAACGAAGTGGACCTCCACTTCCACGTCGCGCCCCAGCATGTGGGCGGCGTCCTGCAGGTCGTGGCCGCTCTGCTCGACAACGGTCTCCGCTTCTCCAACGACCACGTCACCGTGCGCAGCCGCACGGTCGTCAACGGCGCTGCCTTGGATATCGAGGACGCGGGCGGCGGCATGAGCCAACCGGACTTGGACGCCGCGAACAAGGCCCTCTCCCAGCCCGAGCACGCCACCTTCGAGGCCATGGCCGCCGGCCGCGGGCGTCTGGGCCACTTCGTCGTCGCCCGGCTCGCGATGCGCCACCACCTGAGCGTGGAGCTGCGGCGCTCCGCCTACGGCGGGGTCACAGCGGCCGTGATGATCGATAATAAGGCATCCGCTCCGGCCCCCGCCGCACAGCCGCTCCCTGCCGAGGCTCCGCCGACTTCCCTGCCCGGGCCGGTCGTGGGGCAACAGGTGCCCTTGCCTCGCCGCGCCGCGTCCGTCCCCCAGGCGGCCGCGGCCGGCCAAGGGGTCTCGCCGCGCCGCGCGTCCACCGAGACGCCACGGCCGACCCCGGTGCAGCCCGCCGCCGGGCTGCCGGAGCATACCGACACCGACGCACCTGCGCTACCGCGCCGCGCGGCCGGTGAGCACGTCCACCCCGCCCTTCGCGATTCAGCTCCCGCTCCCGCCGCCCCGCCGCCGTCCGCAGCGGACGCGAGTGACGTAGCGGAGGCGTGGTCCGGCTACCAGGCCGCCACGCATCAGGCCGCCCAGTACCTCACTCAGCAGTCGACCGATCTGAAGGATGGCACCCCGTGACGAACCCCGAGATCCAGGCGATCCTCGACCGGCGCGTACAGGAAATCGCCCACGTGACAGGCGCGGTCGTCGTCTCCGACGACGGGATCTTCCAGTACATGAGCGGCTGGCCCGAGCCCACCGGTGATCCCGACAAGGACCCCGCCACGGCCCGCCGGGATCGCGGAGAACGTCGCGGCGCCTTGGCCAGCGGGCTAAAGAACCTCGCACAACGCGTCGCAGCGACCGAGGACGACGACGCTGAGCGCATCATCGTGGAAATGAAGAGCGGCTGGTGTGTGACCAGCCGCTCCGGCAAATGCAGCGTGATCGCCCTGTACGCGGGCAAGGACGCCGCCCTGGGGCAGCTCGGGTACGAACTGACCCTGCTGGCTGACCAGCTCGGCCCCCTGCTGGATGTTGAGCGGCGCGCAGTCTTCGCCCCGGGGAACACGTGGTGACCGCGACATCGGGCGGCCGCCGGTCACGGCCCTACGCCGCGACCGGCGGCCGGACTCGCGCCCCCGACGCCGCCCTTGGGATCGCCACCCAGATCACCGTGTGCGCCAAGGCGGGCCGTGAGCCGCTGAGCGAGCAGCACCACCAGGTCCTGCGCCTGTGCCCCACGCCCCGGGCCGTCTCAGAACTGGCCGGACATATGGAACTGCCCGTCGGTGTCACGACCGTGCTCATTGCCGACCTGCAAGCCCACGGGCTGGTGGAAGCCCGGGAGCCGCTGGACATGTCACGCAACGACAACGTCTCGCACGCCCTGATGGAGCGCGTACTGCACGGCCTGCGCCGCAACTACGAGAACGAGATCGAGGGGAGTCAGCGTGCCAACTGAGGCCGACGCGATGAAGGTGGTCATCGCCGGGGGATTCGGGGTCGGCAAGACCACATTCGTCGGCTCGGTCAGCGAGATCGACCCGCTCAACACCGAAGCCACCATCACCGAGGCCAGCAGCGGCATCGACGACATGACGAACGTGCCGATGAAGACGACAACCACCGTCGCTTTCGACTTCGGGCGCCGGACCGTGGACGGCATCACCCTCTACCTGTTCGGCACCCCCGGCCAGGACCGGTTTTGGTACATGTGGGAGGACATGGCCCGAGGCGCGCTCGGTGCCATCATCCTGACCGACACCCGGCGCCTGGACGACTGCTTCGCCAGCATCGACTTCTTCGAACGCCGCCACGTGCCGTTCATCGTCGCCGTCAACGCCTTCGACGCCGCTCCCTCCTACAGCGGCAGCGACCTGCGCGAAGCGATCGGCCTGCCTCGTGGCGTCCCCTTACTCCAGCTCGACGCCCGTGAAGCGGGTTCCAGCACCCATGCCCTCATCGAGCTGCTCGAATACCGCCTTCGCCAGCCCATCACCGCCTGATCAGGAGGACCGCCATGCCTGCCGCCCCCAGCAGCGACGTCCCGCTGTTCGACGACCGCGCCCTGGCCGACCCCTACCCCCTCTACGCACAGCTCCGCGAGACAGGTCCCGCGGTCTACCTCACGCGGTACGGGGTCTGGGCGATCCCCCGCCACCGCGAGGCGGAGGCCATCCTGCACACCCCGGACACCTACGGCTCCGAGGGCGGCGTCGCCCTGACCGAACCGGCCAACACCCGGATCCTCGCCGGCACCGTCCTCGCCTCCGACGCCGAACAGCACATCCGGCTGCGCCGTGTGCTGTCCGCGCAGCTTGCCCCGCGCACCATGCGGCGCCTGGTCGCTGTCGTCACCGCGCGCGCCGAAAGGCTGGTCGAGGAGCATGTCGCAGACGGCGGCTTCGACGCCACGGCGCTGGCCCGGCACATGGTGTGCGACACCGTGATGGAGCTGATGGGGCTCCCAGAGGAGACCCGCGCGTACTTGCTGAACGGCGCCGCCGCCACGTTCGACGTGTTCGGCCCCGACAACGAGCGATACCAGCGTGCACTTCCCGTCGCCAGCCGGATGGTCGCCTTCCTCCACGAAGCCGTCACCCGCGACACCGTCGCACCCGAATCGTGGATGGGGGCGATCTTCCAGGCCGTCGATGACGGCAGGATCGAGGAGAAGGACGCGATCCCTCTCGCCTCCGCCTACACAGCGGCGAGCATGGACACCACCATCCTCGGCATCACCGAAGCCATTGCACAACTCGCCCGCCATCCGCAGCAGTTCGCATGGCTTCGCCAGGATCCCACCTGCGCGACCCCCGCCTTCCACGAGGCTCTGCGCCTAGAAGCTCCCATACAAGGCTTCGGCCGGATGGTGACCGAGACCGCCGATGTCGACGACACACGGCTGGAGGCGGGCGAACAGGTCTGGCTGCTGTACGGCTCGGCAGGTCGCGACCGCCTCGCGTGGGGACCGGACGCCGACGTCTTCAACGTCCGCCGCCGTCGCGCCGACCGCCACCTCGCCTTCGGCGGCGGACCGCACCTGTGCGCGGGCATCCCCCTGGCCGAGTTGCAAGCCCGCGCCGTGCTGCGGGCGCTGGCCGCACAATGCACCAACCTGACCACCGCCGGAGAGCCGGACCGCGTGCTGAACAACCTCCTGCGCGGCTGGGAGCGCATGCCCCTCGCTGTGAAGCGCGCCTCCGCCACGCCCGCCATGCGCGCCCAAGCGGACCACCCGTGAACGGGAGGCACTCTCGTGATCACCGGTCTCCTCATGATCACCGGTCTCGGCGTGCCTGCCGCCCGGTGCTCAGCCCCTGGCTTGCCGTCCGAGGAACGATCCGATTCGCTGTGGGAGCGGCCTGTGGGAGGCGGCTGATACGCCCCTTTCCCCTGGTACGACATGCCGTGACGCTCCTGGTCGAGCAGGGATCGCTCGAGTGGGCGGGCAACTGGTGGCTCCGGGTGCCCGCGCCCGTTGCGCCACCAAGGTGGTCGACAGGGCCCTCGCCGATCTACGGGCCAAGCGACTCGTCGCCAGGACCCGAGGCTGGCCGAACATGGCCATCGCCCCCTCACCCACCTGCTCGGCAACCGGGAGCGCGGCTGAGCTGGAGGGAGGGTGAAGCCCTTGTCGCCAAAGGCGTGATCGCGACTCCTGAACCGCCCCGCCATTCCGCTGAGCACACGCAGCCAGCCGCCTAGAAGGACCACATCGTGCAAAAGCGCGCACAAACGCTCACCGTGCAGGCTGAGAATCTGCTGCGCTCCTGCCTGTCCGACGGCTGCTATCCGCCGGGCAGGAGGCTGGGCCTGGTCCAGCTCTCCGCGGACTTGGGGGTGTCCCAGACGGTGGTCCAAAAGATCACCGGCCCCCTGATCGAAGCGGGACTGCTGGAAAAGGAGCAGACCAGCGGGTCCGTCACCAGCCCCCACAGAACCGCCCCCGGTTGAGGGGGGCCACTTTCCTGTCGACACTCCCCCTCACCCGGCTACCCGGAGCACGTCGCCGAGGAAGCCGCACCCATGACTCGATCTTGCCAACAGAATGCGGCCCCCATCGGGTCAGCATCCGCGGAGTGGTCTCCGCGACCGACAGCACGATGGATGGTGTGATGGCACGCTCCGGCCCGGAAGAGAACTGTGAGGGTGTCTGTAACCAATTCTTATGCAGACACCTGGAGCTGCTGGGTTGGTCGATTCGTGGCTTCGCCCGGCGGGTTCGCGCACGATGTGCTGAGGTAGGGCTGCCCTACACGGTCTGTCCCAGCACGGTTTCGCGATGGTGCAGCGGGGCGGTGCCCAGTCCTGAGCTCGCGGCGGCCGCCTGTCATGTGCTGTCCTCGGCGCTGCGCCGGCACGTGTCTCCGGCGAGTCTTGGCTGGCCGGCGGACACAGCGGACGTCGCCGCAGAGTCCCTTGAGTACAGGGACCTTCCCCACGCCGTGCGCATGCTGTCCAAGCTCTGGGAGCTTGATGCCATGCGGCGCCGCAGCGCTGTGAAGAGCGCCTTCATTCCCGGCGTCTTCGGCTCTGCTTCACGCGAAGCGCTCGTCATGCCGCCTGACAGGAACATCGCAGGACCGGGCAGCTATGAGGTGAGAGTCGCCGACATGGAGCTGTTGGAGGACCACACAGCCCTCTACGGAAGGCTGGATGCGCAGCATGGCGGAGGCAAGTTTCGCGGCGTCTTCGCGTCCTTCCTCAACGCTCATGCCATCCAGCTGCTGAACGGCGCATTCTCCGCGCGGACAGGAAAGCGGCTCTACGGTGGTGTGGCAGACGCGGTCCTCGCGATGGCGAGCATGGCCTACGACGACCAGCTTCCGGGGCTCGCACAGCGGTACGATCTTCAGGCCATGAGGTTGGCCCAGGCGATCGGTGATCGCGGCCGCATCGCGCGTGTGCACATCCACCAGGCCCGGCTGGCCGCGTCTCAAGGAGACAGGAAGGACGTGCTCACGCATGCCCGCAGCGCCGTCCTCGCCTCTGACGGCACGCGGCCGCTCGTGAAGGCGTACGCCGCAATCACCGAGGCCAGAGCCTGGGCGTTCAACGGCAGGCCCGAGCAAGTGCCGAAAGCGGTCGCTCAGGCCCGGGAAGCATTCAGCAGAGCCCGGCACGGATCGCAGCAGCCACTCTGGCTCACCTGGTTCGACCAGTACGAGCTGGAGGCACAGGCGGCGTGGGCTCTGGCGGTGGCCGGCCTGGCGGACCCTGGGACTCAGGCGCTGAAGACGGCCGGAGGCATGTCGAGCGCCCGCACACGTGATCACATCGAGCTGCTCATTACCGCAGCAGAGCTGGCGCGCCTTCGCGGAGACCTGCTGGAGCACAGCGAGCTAACAGCACGCGCGGCGGATGCTTCACGCCACCTGATGAGCAAGAGGCTGACGGCGCGCATCGACCGGCTCAGCTCTGGCCAGCAGCTCCACGAGTTCTAGGGTCCGCGCAGTGGCATGCCTCGCGCGGCCCGGCAGCGGCGTTCAGCTCCGCAACAGAGGCAGGGTGGTGCAGCGCAGCGCTCCGGGGAGCTTGGTCACCTCGGAGTAGTCGACGGCAAGGACCTCGATGTCCCGTGCGGCCAGCTGCCGGGCGATGCGGTCGCTGCCGCGGGCGACGACGACCGCCCGTGGCGCGATCGCCAGGACATTGCCGTGCACGGCCAGGGCCTCGTCATCGGTGATGTCGATCAGCTCGAAGTGCTGCTCGAACCAGCGAACTTGCGCCGGAAGAAAGACGGCACGGTGGATGAGTGCGGTGCGCGGGGCGACGATGGCGAAGTGGTCGTCGAGGTGGACGATGCCCTCGACCGCGAAGCGAACAGGGATCACCTCGCGGTCGATGCAGAGCTGACTCAAGGCCCACTGCAGGGCTTCGGCGCCGGCGGGCGAGGTCTCCTCGCTCAGGCCGACGAGGACCGAGCCGTCGTGGAGCATGACGTCGCCACCCTCGATGGTCCCCTCCGGCAGGCGTGCGACCTTCGGCATCGCGGAGGCGAGCCGGGTGAGCGCGGCGGCTTCCGGGAGCCGGTGCGCGGAGTTCAGCCGGGCGAGGAAGAGGACGTCATCGATGACGAAGCCGAGATCGCGCGGGTAATGCTGGGCTGAGCAGCCCGGGGCGGCATCGAGAAGGACGACCTCAGCGCCGTGGCGGCGCAGGAGGGTGATCAGGGCGTTCTGCTGCGTATGGACGCGGGCCGTGTCGTACGGGGCCCAGGTGCTGGTGGTCTGCTGCCGGGCAAGGACTGGGTGCACCCCGGGCCCCTCCAGGGGGCGGGTGAAGTTGCCGGCGTAGCGCATGGCGACCCGCCGCAGGGTGCCGTATTCGCTGGTGGCGTGCGGGGCGAGCACAGGCGGCCTCCGTGGTGGTGCCGACGGGAGGACCGGCTCGGGGTCCGGTCGCGGGAAGAGGGCACGGCACGGCGGCGGTAGTGCTGTCGTCCCGGCCGTGCTCGGGTGGTGAGGGCGCCTCGCCACCCGAGCGACCGGTTCGGTTCAGCCCGCGACGGTGCTGTGCTGGGTGTCGGGAACCGAAGGCAGCCAGTGCACCGCGCTGTCCCGGAAGCTCTGGTTGACGGGGACGAGGTCGGCACCGCTGGTGTCGTCCAGGGCCGTGACGTTGATGCCGATGTCTGGGATGTCACTGTCGAGGGCCGCGATGCGGCTGCCGCAGTCGGGGCAGAAGGCCCGCTTGGCCTGGCCCGGGAACGTCTCGAACCACTTCGGCTCGCCACCCTCGCCGGTCCAGGACAGACCGTCCGTGGCGAAGCCGGCCCACCACATCACCGGAGCGCCGCCCAGCCGCTGACAGTGGGGGCAACTACAGGTGTGCGGGTAGTCGGCCTTGCCCTTCACGACGAAGCGGATCTTTCCGCACAGGCAGCCGCCGGTGCGCTCGTCGGTCTCGGCGGGGGTGGCGTTCATCGGTTCATCTCCTGTGCGCGGTGGTTGAGTTGAGTCCACCATGCTGTCATCGCCTCCAGGATCTGCAGGAACCCATCCAGGGCCTGCGGCAGGTCGATGTGGAAGAGATCAGCCTTCCGGATGAACTGCGCGAGGCCCTCGATGTGCGCGGCCTCCACGCTCATGCCCTTTACCTGCGCGGCGTGGTGGTCGTCGTCCAGGTGGAGTCGGTAGTAGTAGTCCAAGTTCTTCAGCTCGCTGCCGCTGGCGTCGACGGTCAGCTCGCCGTACCGGTTGGTGATGTCGCGCAGGATCTCGGTCTCGGCGATGGCCACGGCCTCGGTGGCGTAGTACGCCCCGGCGATCAGGCTGGGCATGTGCGAGCCGACCATCCACTGATGCAGGTCGACCAGCAGGGCCGTCTCGGGAGCAGGGACGTGCCCGTTGACGAGGAGGCCGAGGTCGGCGAGCAGGGCGCCTGAGTAAAGCACGTAGTGCGCGGGGACCTTGCCGCGCTCGCCGCCCTCCTCCAGATGGTTGCGGCGCAGCTCGTGGGCGAGCTCCGGGCAGAAGCCCTCCACGCTCGTGGCGGCTTGCTTGAGGAACTGCGCGTTGTAGCGGGCGAAGACGGACAGTTCCTCGATGTACATCCGCGCCTGGGGCTCGGTGAGCTCGCTCGCGGTGACCCGGTCGGCGATCCTCCCGTACACCCAGTCGATCATCGGGGCGAGGTGCTTGTCGACGAGGTCGTTGCCCGAGGTGAAGTTGCCCAGCAGGATGCCGTTGACGGCGCTGCGAGTCTCGGGGAAGGCCGCGAGGTAGGCGTGGACCAGCGAGTTTTCAGGGTTCATGCGGTGGGGTCCTCCGAAGCGGTGGAGCGGGTGGTTACCTTCAGGCCGCCGGTGGCGCCGAGGGCGCGGACCGCGGCCAGGACGTTGTCGTCGTGGGGCAGGGGGACGCTGGCGCCGGCGTTGAGGGCCGAGACCATGTCCGCCTCCAGCACGTGGGCGTCGATGGCGATCTGGAAGCCACGCAGGAAAACACGCTCCCCGGCCACGCGCAGCCGGTAGGGCGGGACGAGGGAGGCGGTGGCGCCGGGCTTCACATCCCGCGCGTCGAAAGCCGCGGCGGCCAGCGAGCGGGACAGGTCGTCCTCGGCCAGCTCCCAGCCGCCGTTGCTGAGCACCGTCTCCCACCGCTGCCGCACATGCTGCTCAACTGCCTCCTCGGCCTGCTCGGCAGCCGTGGTGAGCGTCGTACGGGCGAGGTGGGCCAGGCGCTGCGCGACAGGGCCATCTCCCTCGGCCTGAGAGGCCATCGGCGAGGGCTGGCTGCGCTCGTCGTCGCGGCCGCGGTCGGCCAACAGGGAGTCGAGCAGCTCGGGAAGGATCGCCTGGCGCATCAGCCCGGCGTCCGGGTAGGTGTAGAGCGGAACGGCCACCGAGACGGAGAACTCGTTCTGCCTGCCGACGTGGAAGACCCGGCGCGGCAGGAACAGGGCGTCCCCCGGCTCCAGAACGAAGTGCCGGCCGTGCTTCAGCAGCCAGCGGTAGTCGCCGTAGAGCGGGCCCGTGCCGCCGGTGAGCTTCTCGTACTCGCCCCCGGGCCAGGTATAGAAATTCTTCGTGCCCGGGCCGAGGTGGATGAGGAACGCGTCCTCGTAGCCCTCGTGGACGCCGAAGGCGGTCCCGGCATAGTTGCCGGCGAAGGCGACCTGCTCGGCGCCGCCGAGCGGGACGCCCCACCCGTCGAAGAGGGAGGCGAGGAAGGTGCCCAGGCCCTTGGCCAGCGGCGGGCTGACGGTCTCCAGGTTGTTGATCACCAGGCTGAAGCGTTCGGCGTCCACGACGGACTGCATCCACTCGACGAAGCCCCCCTCGGGCCAGGCGGATGCGGTCAGGACCTCGGGCAGGAGGTCATCGCGCCGCTCCTCGCCGACGTAGACGCGGGCCTTCGCCTTGGTCTGGGTGTCGGCGGCGTAGGCGTGGCGGATCGCGGTGAAGCCGCCCAGCACATCGCTGGGGCTCGCCGCACTCGACGGGATGAGGCCCTTGAACAGGTGCGGCGCGGTCCTCGCGTCGGTCTTGGCGGGGAACTCGTCGTTCCAGAATTCTCGGCTCGGAGGCCAGGCGTAGGTCACTCGATCTCCTGGTGAACAGGGGCCGCGGAGCGCGGCCGGGACAGGGGTGCGGCCGACGCGGGCGGTGCCCGGCGCCGGGTCAGTCCAGGTAGTCCTCGCAGCCGCCGGAGCGGACGGTGTCCAACGTGAAGCAGTGGAAGCCGCCGCCGAAGAGCCGCCGGTGCCGGTGCCGGACGGGGACGACGGTGAAGCCGCGGCGTTCCAGAACGGTGATCAGCTCCGGATACAGGGAGTTGACGATGACGGTGTTTTCGTCGACCGACAGGACGTTGATGTCCATGTAGCGGCTGCCGATGGGGATGACGAAACCGAGGTCGCTGTAATCCGGGAAGTTCCGGTCGTCGGTCTGAGGGGCGTAGATCACCTCCCAGGAGTGCAGGGCCTGGGGCAGGTACTTCAGGTACTCCGGGGAGCGCAGCAGCATCAGCCCGGGACGCAACGGCACGATGACACTGTCAATGTGGTTGTCGGCGATGCCATCGAGGCGGTGGAAACGCAGGTGCGGGAGGTTGTCCCGCAGCCAGCGCAGCGCCAGCTCGTGGTTGTCGTTGGCGACGTTGACCAGGACGTCCCGGCCCAGACGCATGCACTGCGCGCCGTCGAAAACCATCTCCAGGCCGAGCCCGTCGATGTCCAGGGCCGTCTCGGAATCGGTGGCGCGGGAGACGTCGATGCCTTGGCGGCGGAAGAAGGCGTCGTCCAGGGAACCGCGGGCCAGCGCGGGCCGCGGCATGCTCACCCAGTTCGACCCGGCGCCGTAGTAGCGGTAGAAGATCGGCTTGAGCAGGTCGTTCTCGAAGACGCGGGCGCGCACGTGGGGCGCGGTCTCGACGATGGTGTCCCCGAGGACGATCGTCTGGTCCCGGACGTTGAGGGGCGGGGTGGCCCGGGCCTCCCAGTGCGGGGAGCTGATGTCGACGTCCTTGCCGGGGGCCGCGGGCCGGTGCACGCGCACCCCGCAGCTGGCCAGGGCGTCGACCAGGCCGACGATGTCCTCGTTCAGCTCCTCGACGAGCCGGTCGGGGATCGGCAGAAGGTCCTGCACGGCGGCTTCGCCGGTTAGGGCGGGGGCCACGTTGTCGAAGAAGAACAAGTGCCAGGAGGCGTCGACGTGGTGCGCGGTGTAGTGCTCGGCGCGGCCCACGACGACCTCGCGGAGCTGGGTCCATTCGTCGAAGCTGCTTACGGCGAGAGCGGGATCGGTCATGGCGTGCCGCCTCCTCGGCGGCCGGTGCCGACGCTGCGCAGACCGGCCGCGCCGCTCACGCGGCGGAGCGCTGGGCACAGCGGTGTCGGCTGCTCGGTGGACGGTGCGGTGAAGGCGGGTCAGGCGGCGGCGCCGCGGGCGCGCGGCGGATAGTGCGCAGGGGTGGCGCTGAGGCGGGCGATGATGTCCTCGATCACGCACGGCGTCTCGGACGTGGAGCGCCGTCGGGCGAAGTAGCCGCTGCACCAGGGCACTTCGTCCCAGCGCTCCAACTGCTGCGCGGCCAGGTCTTTCGCTTCGGGAAGGCGCCGCCAGGGGATCTGCGGGCACCAGTGGTGCACCGGGTGGTACATGTCGTCGAGGTGGCCGCCGAGCAGGTGCCGGGTGAGCCAGTGGGAGGACCAGCCGCGGGTTTGCAGCAGTACGTCCTCGTTGAGGATGAGGCCCGCGTGGTTGCCCAGGTCGGTGATCCATGTGACGACGGGCCGGACGAAGACCAGCGGCACCAGCCAGTAGAGGAGGAAGGCGCCGACCGCGTCGAAGGGCCAGCACGTGGCGACGGCAGTCGTCCACAGCACGGCCCGGGCGGCCAGGGCCCGCCATGTCTCCTCCGGCGCCTTGGTGACCAGGGTGCGCGCCGCGGTCGTCGGCAGACGCCACAGGGCGGCGCGCACGATGAAGCGCAGCACGAAGGAGAGGCGGCCTCGCGCCGTACGGGCGGCCCAGATGTTGCCGGCCTTGTAGGACTGGAACATCGGGTCGTCGTCGGAGCCGAGCTTGGCGTGGTGGACGGCGTGGGTGCTGCGGTAGGGCAGGAACCCTTCGCCGAGGAGCGCGGTCAGCGCGTACCCGACGAGCCGGTTGGCCCCGCGCGTGGCAATCAGCTTGGAGTGCACGCACTCGTGCGCCAGGTTCGACAGGTGCCGCTGCCGCACGCCGATGTAGACCACGGCCAGCAGGGTGCCGACGACGTGTCCGACGAGGTGCCCGGCCCAAGCCGCCAGCGCAACGGCCGCGAGGTCCTTGGCCACGTCGAACAGCCCGATCGTGGGGCGGCCGCACAGCTTCTCCAGGTCGGCGATGAGCTGCGGGCCAAGAGCCCTGCGTACGGGGCCCGAGGCGCCGGTCCCGTTGCGCGTTCTGCCTCGTGGCGCCGAGTGCTGCACCGGGCGCGCGGCGGGGCTGCCCATCACTTCCTCCAGGCGTAGGGGATCTCGAGGGCGTACATCACGACGGTGCGAGCTGCGCACCGCGCCCGGGCGCGGGCTGTCCAGGACCGCGCCCGGGGCGGGAGGCACGTCAGATCAGGCAGCCGCAGCGTCCGGGCGCATGCCGAGCTTCAGCCCGGCGGCGTCGGGACGCATACCGTCCTTCAGGGCGGCGTCGGGGCGCATGCCGAGCTTGAGGCCGGCGTCGGGACGCATCCCCGTCTTCAGCTCGCCGGCGTCGGGACGCATGCCGTCCTTGAGCGTCGTGATGACCGTGGTGCCGAGCTTCAGGCTGCTGCCGGAGTGCAGTCCGGTGGTCGCAGTGGTCATAGGGGGCTCTCCCTTCGTCGCGGAAGTTCCGCGAGTCCGTGGTGATCGGGCGGTGAGTGTGCTGCCGGGCCGCGGCAGGGTGATCTGTGAGTGCCGTCGCCCCGAGGCGCCCGGTGATACGGGCGGCACGCCGCCCCCATCACGCCAGGAGCGGATGCCTCCCTGCCAGAAGGTGAGGGCGTGACGCAGTCGCGCCGGGTGCCTGAGCAATCACGCTATGGCCGCCCGGATGGCCGCGGCAACGCTCTGTGGCGTTGCTCCGGGCGCGCCCGGCTGTTGCGTGAATGTTGCACGCACACCCCATTTGACCTGCGCAAACATGCTGCATGGGGGCTCGTGGCGAGCGCTTTCGGCTTCAGCGAGGAGGTCGGTGTCCGACGGCGGGGTTCTGCCGCGCGCACGGCTGCGGCTAGCTTGTGGCCCGCCGACGAGCCGGTCCGCGAACGCGGCCACGGCGACGTCAACAGGCCCACTAAGCACTGGACTTGAGGAGAGCTGCATGCTCGACCCGATCACCATGAAGTCCGACGTGCTCTACGCCCTGCGCGACACCTTGCGCGCGGACTCCTTCGTCGAGGTCGTCACCCCCGTTGCCCGGCGCGCGGACCTCGGCCCGGGGCGCCGGGCTGCGGCCGACCTGGACGGCGGCCGATCCTTGCGCATGATGATCGGGCCCGCGCTGCGGGTGAACCTGGAGCACCACCCGCGGATCTTCGAGATCGGCCCGTGCTTCCGCCCGGAGAAGCCGGACGAGCTCCACGCCTGCGAGTTCACGATGCTCGACCTGTACGCCGCGGGCGAGGACTTCGCGTTCCTCTTCTCCCTGGCCGAGCGGCTGGTCGCCCCGCACATCCCCCACGCCCCCGTGCGGATCTCCGTGGCGGAGCACATCCGGGACCAGTTCGGCATCGACCTGCGCCGCGAAGGACTCGGCGACCTCCCTGCACAGATGGCCGCCCACCTCCGCCTCCCCCCTACGGTGCCGTTCAAGGACGTGCTCGGGCAGTACGTGGAACGCGAGCTGGAGCCGCGCAGCGCGGGCACCGCGGTGTTCCTCACCGACTACCCGCTCGGCGGGGACGAGCCGTGCGCCCGCCTCACCTCCGGCGCCACCGCCACCATCAACCGGTTCGAGCTCATCGTGGACGGCCTTGAGATCGTCCACGGATACGAAGACGAGCCCGACGGCGAGGCGTTCGCCGAGCGCGCCCGCGCGGTGGACCTCTACGACGAGGAACAGCGCCTGGCGTGGGAGGCGATCGAGGACGGCCGGGTGCCGGCCGCCAGCGTCGGCCTGGGCGTCGGCATCGAGCGGCTGTGCATGGCCGCCTCCGGCATCAAGGACATCCGCCGCTTCCTGCAATCACCCCAGTACTGAGCAGCCCCCGCCGCCACACCTCGCCAGGAGGATTCGCGATGCCCCTCACCCTGCGCCCGCTTCCGGGCGGGCTCGGAGCCGAAGTCGACTGCGACTTGAGCCAGCCCCGGGAGCTGCCACTCGCTCCCGAGCTGGCGAATGCGCTGGCACACCACCGGCTGCTCGTCTTCCCCCAGCAGCACCTCAACCATGCCGATCTCCACGCCGTCAGCGCCTACTTCGGCACCGTGGACACTGACGTCGACCGCCGGTACGCCGTCGCGGGCTTCCCCGGGATCACCTGCGTCAGCAACATCGTCGAGGACGGGGGGCACGTCGGCATCTACGACGGCGACGACGAAGAGGAGTGGCACGCCGATAACTCCTTCAAGCCCGAGCTCACCCGGGCGACGCTGCTGTACTCGGTCATCACCCCCGAGCAGGGCGGGCAGACCCGGTTCGCCGACGCCACCCGCGCCTACGCGGAACTGCCGCCTGAGCTCAAGGAGCAGATCGAGGGGCTGCGCGCCTGCCACTCCATCCAGCAGCTCGGCACACTGCAGGCCCAGGCCAGCGGCGGCACCTCCTCGGCCGCAGCCGGCAGCCTCGCCGGACAGCCCGAAGCCCAGCACCCGCTCGTGCTGACCCATCCCGTCACCGGCGCCCGCTCGCTCCTGCTCGGCCCCATGGTCATCCGCGGAATCGTCGGCATGACCGCGGAGGAAAGCAGCAGTCTGCTGTCGAAACTGACCGAGCACACGACCAGCCCCCCGTATATCTACAGCCACCCGTGGTGCCAGGGCGACCTCGTGGTGTGGGACAACCTCGCTACCCTCCACACCGCCTCCCCCTGCGACAGTGCCCGCCATCACCGGCTGCTGTACCGCGCCTCCGTCCGCTGACTTCGTCCCGCCGCCCCTCCGGATGACTCGCGGCGCGATCGCGAGGCCCGGTCTGTCTCCGTCACTAGGGTTTGCGCATGACCGTGAAGGTTCCACTGAAAGAGACCGCTCTCAACGCCGAGCGCATCGCTCGCATCGGCCGCGAAGTCCAGACGGCCTGCCCCGAGTTCGATGCCGACAGCTTCGTGACGTCGGTGATGGCCGACCTTCCCCGGCTGGAACTCAGCGCCCGGATCGCCCGCACCAGCGAGGGCCTGTACGCCCACCTTCCGGTCACCGGCCCTGCCGCGCTCGACATCCTGCTGCGCTCCCTCCCGCCGACCCCCGAGGCGGCCGGCGTAACCAACGACTTCGGCCTGCACCTCTACTCCTCGCACTCCGACTACGTCGCCCGCTACTGCGCCGCCGCCGAGCACCTGGACCCGGCGCTCGGCGCGCTGGCCCGCATGACCGGATACTTCTCCTCCGAGCTCCCGGTGCGGCACTTCCTGGCCGACTTTCCCGACCAAACGATGCGTGCCCTCACCACCTGGGCTCGCGACGACGACCACCGGGTGCGCCGCCTCGCGAGCGAAGCCACCCGACCCCGCCTCCCCTGGGCCCCGCGCATCCCGCTGCCGACCGACGCGGGCCTGCCCGTCCTGGAAGAGCTGTATGCCGACTCCAACGCGTACGTGCGCCGCTCCGTCGCCAACCACCTGCACGACATCGCCGTCGACCAGCCCGAGCTGGTCGTGGCCACCCTCCAACGCTGGCGGGACGCCGGCCGCGCCGCCGAAAGGCACTTCACCACCCTCGCCCGGGACGCGCTGCGCAGCAGGCTGAAGAACGGCTGGCCACCCGCCTACACCTTCCTCGGATACCAGCACGACGCCCCCATCAACGTGAGTCCCCCGGCGCTGGAGCGCGCCGAACTGCACGAGGGCGACACCCTCGACTTCTCCGCCGAGCTGACCACCACGGCGACCGCTGCGGTGCACGTGATGTACGTGATCTCCTCGACGACGCCCACCGGCAAGCCGCGGGAGAAGACGTACTTCCTCCTGCGCGACACCGCCGAACCGGGCCGGGGGCTCTGCCTCGCCAAGAGCCACACACTGCGCTCCACCTCCACCTCGAAGCTCACCCCCGGCCCGCACTCGATCGCCCTCCAGGTCAACGGACGCCGCTTCCCAGCAGCGGACTTCCGTCTCCTGGAGGCATGACGACCTGCCCACCCCGTTGAACTGAACCGGTCCACCCGCAGGTCGTGGCGACAGACGCCGCCACGACCCGGCGCATCCATGCCCGAACCACCTCCGGCATCAGGACACAAGCCCCCGAACGAGCACCCCCGTCCGATCGAACGAGTTTGATCCCCGCCCGCCCCGGCCCGCACGACCAGACCCCGGCAATAGAACTCACGTTCACGAAATGCCCGCGAACACGCAGTGACGAGACCGGATCCGGCGCGTTCTTAGAGCACCAGTGCCACTTCGCCGCCCAGATGGAGGACGCCATGCATCCTGCTCCCGCTCCCGCGCATCAGCCCCCAGGAATCGAACGGCACCTCTCCTCGGCCGTGCACAGCGTTGACACCAGCGGTATCAGCACCGCACGTCCGGATACGGGGTGGGCGGCGTGAGCGAGCCCACCGATGCATCAGCCGACAGCGTCCCGGGCCCGCGCACCGCCCCGCCCAGTTCCGACGCTCCCCCTGCCGAATCGCAGATGCGGTTCGTCGACGTCACCGGCAGCCGCGAAGCGGCCGGCCGCTCGATCCGGATGCGCGACATGGCCCGGCGCCTGCCGCAGTTGGTACGCCGCTCGCTGTCGCTGGCCTGGCGAGTCGACCGGCGCGCCACCGTCGGCCTCCTGCTGTGCCAGACAGCCTCCGGGGTGACGCAGGCCCTGGGGCTGGTCGCGATCAGCGGCACTCTCACCGCGTTGCTGCGCAGTGGGGACGTCTACCAGCGGATTCTGGAGGCGTGGCCCTCGGTGGCCCTGCTCGCCGGTGCCGCCGGCGTACGCGCGCTGCTGGGGATCACCGTCAACTGGCTTTCCTCCCGGCTCGGCCCGCTCATGACCCGCGAGGCCGAGCAGATGCTGCTGGCCGGCTGCGCCGAGGCGGAGCTGCGGGCCTACGATGATCCCGACTTCAACCGCGACCGCGAAGCAGCCGACCGCGGCGCCCAGGTCACCGGGGACCTGATCAACGAGGGGCAGGACCTGATCGCCTCCTCCGCGTCCTTCGTCGCCGGGGCCGTGGTGCTGGCCGGGGTGCACTGGGTGCTGCTTCCGCTCCTGGTGGCGGCCAGCCTCCCGCAGGCCATTGCCCAGATCAGCGCCGCCCGGGTGCGGTATCTGGCCAACCTCCGCTCCAACGGGGACTACCGGATGCTGGGCGTGCTGCGCTGGCACATCTACACCAAGCACGCCGCCGACCAGATTCGCGCAGGCACCATGGCCGGCTTCCTCACCGGCCGCTACCGGCAGACCGTCGCCCGCATCAACCGCGAAGACCGCGCCGCGGCCGACAAAGGCGCCCGCATGTCCGTGCTCGGCGCCATGTGTGGAGGTCTCGGGTCAGCCCTCGTATGGGCGGCCGTCGTGGTGCTGCTGGCCACCGGCCGTATCAGCGTCGGGCACGCCGGAACGGCCGTCTTCGCCCTGCAGACGGTGGGGCAGTCGGTCCGCGGCCTGGTGAGCGTCGGGGCCCGCGCCGTGCGCACCGGGCTGTACATGGACGACTGGAGCAACTTCCTGACGAAGGCCGGCGGATTCCGCATGCGCCGGGGCAAGCACCGGCCCGAGCCACCGAAGACGATCGAGATCAAAGCCGTCACCCACCGCTATGCGGGCAAGGGCAGCGACGCGCTGTCCGATGTCTCGCTCACCCTTCGCCGGGGCGAAGTCACCGCGCTGGTCGGCTTCAATGGCTCGGGCAAGTCCACGCTCTCGAACCTGGCCTGCGGCCTTTATCTGCCCACCGACGGCGAGGTGCTGTGGGACGGCACCCCGACCGGCGAGGCCGACCCGCAGGCGCTGTGGCAGCGGGTCGCCCTGGTGCCGCAGGACTACGCGCAGTGGCCGCTCACCGCGCGCGAGAACATCACCCTCGGCCAGCCCTCGCCGCGCGGCGACGAGGCAGTTCACCGGGCGTGCGCGGCCGCCGGTGCCGACGAGGTCGTCGACAAGCTCGGCGCCGGCCTGGACACCCTCCTCGCCCGCGAGTGGCTCAACGGAGAGGAACTCAGCGGCGGCCAGTGGCAACGAATCGCGCTGGCCCGGGCGTTCTTCCGCCCAGGCGGGCTGCTGGTCCTCGACGAGCCGACCGCGAACCTCGACCCGCGCGCCGAATTCCAGGTCTTTCAGCGGCTGCGGGACCTCGCCAAGGACCGGGCCGTACTGCTGGTCACCCACCGCATCGCCAACGTCGCCGTGGCCGACCGCATCGTGGTGCTCGACGAAGGCCGGATCATCCAGGAGGGCACCTACCGGGAGCTCGCCCACCAGGAGGGCCTGTTCCGGGAACTGCTCTCCTACCAAGTCACCTCAGAACCCGACGGCAAAGAGCCCGACTGGCACCCATGAGCCACCTTCGCTCCGAAACCGACCCGCGCCCCACCCCCATAACCTCCCAGGTGATGACGTGCCCCTCACACGACCCCACATCCGCGCGACCCTCGAGGCGTATCTGACCCGGCACCCGCAGGAGCAGGAGTCCCGGGGGTGTTCCGTCCTTTGCTAATGGCCAGAAGAACATCAACACGTGGTCCCCGCGCGCGGGGTCGACCAACGCACGCGTGGGCTGGGTACTCGTTGCGCCGGAACATCCCCGCGGGCGCGGGGTCGACCAAGGTGATCGTGGATCAAGGGCCGGATCGTCGGGAACATCCCCGCGGGCGCGGGGTCGACCAGCGCACCTGCGTCTGCGTCGTGCGCGGAGGCGGAGCATCCCCGCGGGCGCGGGGTCGACACCGCGCCGGACTCGACCAGCGACCGGACCGCCGGAACATCCCCGCGGGCGCGGGGTCGACGAGGTGCCCGCCAGCCGCAGCGTGAGGCGGCTCGGAACATCCCCGCGGGCGCGGGGTCGACCTGTGTAGGGGTCCGCATGACGCAAAGTCGCAGGGAACATCCCCGCGGGCGCGGGGTCGACCTGCCGGTTTGTCACCGTCCGGGTCTCCACCCAGGAACATCCCCGCGGGCGCGGGGTCGACAGGCCGCAGCCCGGCTCCCACCGCGCCAGCCCCGGAACATCCCCGCGGGCGCGGGGTCGACATGCAGATCGTCCCGCCCATCCACCCCGAACAGGGAACATCCCCGCGGGCGCGGGGTCGACCGCCGACGGAGGAGTCGCTAGCTCTACGAGTGCGGAACATCCCCGCGGGCGCGGGGTCGACTTGTACGCCGTCGGGCAGGCCGACCCGGTGAGCGGAACATCCCCGCGGGCGCGGGGTCGACCCATGGCGTCCCACTCGTCATGGCGGGCAATCCAGGAACATCCCCGCGGGCGCGGGGTCGACGGTCGCCGGAGTACCAGGCGTCGTCGACGCTGAGGAACATCCCCGCGGGCGCGGGGTCGACTGGGCGCGTGGCTGCAAGGCGTTCGCGAAGATCGGAACATACCCGCGGGCGCGGGGTCGACCTTGAGCTTGCGGAACACGGCGTGCAGCCCCTCGGAACATCCCCGCGGGCGCGGGGTCGACGCGGCGGCGTCGAACTGGCGGGTCAGTTCGTTGGGAACATCCCCGCGGGCGCGGGGTCGACACGGCGACGGCGGTCGCGAGTCTGCAGACCGGAGGAACATCCCCGCGGGCGCGGGGTCGACGCGCAAGCGGCGGTACGGGTCGCGGCTGATCTTGGAACATCCCCGCGGGCGCGGGGTCGACGGTGAAGGATGCCAGGGCGCCCAGGGAAGCAAAGGAACATCCCCGCGGGCGCGGGGTCGACAACCCGTTGGTGTCGCCGCCGCTCACGTCGCCGGGAACATCCCCGCGGGCGCGGGGTCGACCAGCAGATGCGCCCCCTCAGCCACGTCCAGGCGGGAACATCCCCGCGGGCGCGGGGTCGACGACGCGCTGCGGGTCGGCCCCTCCCATAGCCACGGAACATCCCCGCGGGCGCGGGGTCGACACCGGGGCCCTGGCGGAGTTCTCAGAAGTGATCGGAACATCCCCGCGGGCGCGGGGTCGACCAACCGGTCGTAGGTCAGTCGCTCAGCAAGTACGGAACATCCCCGCGGGCGCGGGGTCGACGAACCACCCGCAGCCTCCCCCACCCTCTACGCAGGAACATCCCCGCGGGCGCGGGGTCGACGCCTGACGCCCCTACGGGAGCCGCACCTGAACCCGGAACATCCCCGCGGGCGCGGGGTCGACGTTGGTGCGGCCCGAGCTGGAGCCGACCGACGAGGAACATCCCCGCGGGCGCGGGGTCGACGAAGCCCGCCAGCAGTGCGGCCGCCGTCCAGGCGGAACATCCCCGCGGGCGCGGGGTCGACCGCACTGGGGGACGCCGCGTGACCGGCCGCCCCGGAACATCCCCGCGGGCGCGGGGTCGACCGACGCCCCGGACTCGCGCGCTGCCCCCGCAGCGGAACATCCCCGCGGGCGCGGGGTCGACTTTTGGTGGGGAGCTGCGGGGCGTCGGGGACGTCGGAACATCCCCGCGGGCGCGGGGTCGACCGCCCCGCTTATGCGTCCGGCGACTGTCCCCGGGGAACATCCCCGCGGGCGCGGGGTCGACGTCGTAGAGACGTGGACAGGGCAGGAAGCCTGCGGAACATCCCCGCGGGCGCGGGGTCGACGTGGTGCGGCGGCCGGTGCTCGACCAGGTGCGCGGAACATCCCCGCGGGCGCGGGGTCGACCGATCCCCGTTGAGGATCGTGACGCGGTCTTCCGGAACATCCCCGCGGGCGCGGGGTCGACGTCGCGGTCACCGGCGGCGTGTCCTCCTCCGTGGGAACATCCCCGCGGGCGCGGGGTCGACCTGCGCGGACTTGGCCAGCTCCTCCATCACGGCGGAACATCCCCGCGGGCGCGGGGTCGACATGCTGCGGCGGATGGTGCTGAACAGTGAGCAGGGAACATCCCCGCGGGCGCGGGGTCGACCCCGGTACCGGGACCAGGCTCACAATGGCAGCCGGAACATCCCCGCGGGCGCGGGGTCGACACCACAGGACACAGCGCTGAGGGCCGTACCGGAGGAACATCCCCGCGGGCGCGGGGTCGACAGCTCGGCACGCTGGGCGTCCTCGGCCAGCAGAGGAACATCCCCGCGGGCGCGGGGTCGACGACGCACCGGAGGTTCCGGCCGCGCTCGCCGAGGGAACATCCCCGCGGGCGCGGGGTCGACCCTCGATGGCCAGCCGGGTACCGGCAAGCTCGCCGGAACATCCCCGCGGGCGCGGGGTCGACGCGGGCGGCCAACTCAGCGCCGTCCGGAGCCGGGGAACATCCCCGCGGGCGCGGGGTCGACAACGGCCTGGACAAGCGCGGCGGCGGGGCTCAGGGAACATCCCCGCGGGCGCGGGGTCGACTCGCGACCGGTGCCGGAAGTAAGGCATGGGATCGGAACATCCCCGCGGGCGCGGGGTCGACGCCTGCGTCTGCGGCGTGGCAGTACTGCGGGGCGGAACATCCCCGCGGGCGCGGGGTCGACAGGCGGCTCCCCAAGTCGGCGGACGCCCCCGGGGGAACATCCCCGCGGGCGCGGGGTCGACAAGAACTGACCGCGTGTGACGGTCCGGTCGGAACGGAACATCCCCGCGGGCGCGGGGTCGACCGGTTCTTCACCTTCCTGGAACAGGCCCGGGCCGGAACATCCCCGCGGGCGCGGGGTCGACGCGCTCCGCGTCCGCCCTCTGCTGGCGCTCCTGGGAACATCCCCGCGGGCGCGGGGTCGACATTGCGCTGATCGTGGACAACGGTCCGGACGGCGGAACATCCCCGCGGGCGCGGGGTCGACATGCCGGAGGACGAGCGTATGACCCCGGCCGAGGGAACATCCCCGCGGGCGCGGGGTCGACGCATATCTACGCTCCTTGCGTACGTCGGCGGTGGGAACATCCCCGCGGGCGCGGGGTCGACTCCGGCGGCCTGTACCTGACGAAGGCCGACAAGGGAACATCCCCGCGGGCGCGGGGTCGACTGCAGCTCGTCGGCGTACGTCATCTCGGAGACGGGAACATCCCCGCGGGCGCGGGGTCGACGCGGGTTTCCAGCCGGAAACCGCAACCGCTGGTGGAACATCCCCGCGGGCGCGGGGTCGACGGGCGATGCGTCAGGGTCCAGGGCGAGCACCGCGGAACATCCCCGCGGGCGCGGGGTCGACCGCCGTGACCAGCGGGTTTCCGGTTTCCTCAGTGGAACATCCCCGCGGGCGCGGGGTCGACCCGCCGCATGACCACCGTCGGGGCGCCTGCCGGGGAACATCCCCGCGGGCGCGGGGTCGACATTGCGGCGAATGCCAGCGCGCCGAACCCAGCGGGAACATCCCCGCGGGCGCGGGGTCGACGGCCCGCTTCCTACGGCCCGGCCGCCGCCCCACGGAACATCCCCGCGGGCGCGGGGTCGACCGTTTGACGGGGTCGATGTCGACCACGACGGCAGGAACATCCCCGCGGGCGCGGGGTCGACTCGGCCGCCGGTTCCGCGTCCGGCTGCCAGATGGGAACATCCCCGCGGGCGCGGGGTCGACACTTGCTGAGCAGCGGGTTTATCGCGGTGTGGGGGTGTTTTCGTTCGGTTGGATTCGGGGGCGGGCGGAGAGGATGAGGCCGTCGAAGTCGATGGGGCGCCAGCGGTCGCGACCTGCGGTACGGGTGGCCCAGCCCTGTTCGTTGGCGGCTGGTTCGACCATGACTGCTTGGCCGTCTCCGATGCGGGTGGCCAGCAGTTCCCATAGTCGGTCGCGGATGCGGCGGCTGGGGTTGCCGACGAAGACTCCGGCGTTGACTTCTACCATCCAGCGAGTGAGGTGGCCGCGCAGTCCTTCGGGGGCGGCGATGAGGAGTATGACCGTCATCGGGCGGGTCCGCTCTCGTCGATTTCGGGGCCGATGACGGCGATGTGGGTGTCCTCGGCGGACCAGTCGGTGCCTCCGGGGACGGTGCCGAGGTGCTCGTCCCACAACAGATGTGCTTCGGCGTCGTCGATGTCGGTGCCGTCTGGTGTGAGGAGGGTCTTGACGTCTTCGATGATGCGGTTGAGCAGTTTGTCCCGGGCGATGTGGTCACGTAGGCCGAGGCGTGCATCACGTTCGTCCGTGAGGCCGTCGGCGGCCAGATCGAAGGCAAGAGGGATGGTGTAGTCGGCTTTGTAGAGGTCGGCGATGTCGAGGACGAAGGAGAGGGCGGAGCCGGTGTGGACGAAGCCGAGGCCGGGGCTGGCGCCGAGCCCGGTGATGACGGCGTGGCAGATGCCGTAGAGGGCGGCGTTGGCTGCGGACAGCAGGCGGTTGAGGTCGTCTCCGGCAGCGTGGGGGTCGCCGGGTTTGTAGATGCGGCCGTTCCATGGCACGCCGGTGCGCTGTGACTGGGTCCGGTAAATCTTGCGGACGCGGGCTCCTTCCCGGCCGCGGAGTTGCTGCATGGTCAGGCCGGAGACGTCTTCGCCGGGAAAGCGCTGGCCGTACATGGCGCGGGCGACGGCGAGGCGTTGCTTGGGTCGGGTGACGAGCCATGCCTGGCGTTGCAGGAGTCCGGCTCCGCGGCTGGAGCCAAGGCCGGCGGCGTACATGCGGACGCCTTGTTCGCCGACCCAGCAGATGGCGGTGCCGGAGTCGGCGAGCAGGCGGATTGCGCCGTGGGTGACGCGTGTGCCGGGGCCGAGGAGCATGACGGCGACCATGGCTGCTGGGACGCGGACGGTTTGCTGTTTGTTGATGATGACGACGGCGTTTTCGTCGCGGTCCAGGTGGCTGCGTTCGACGTACACGCTGGAGACGCGGTCGGCGAGCCGGTGCAGGTCTTGTGGGTCGGCCTTCCACCAGATGTCGGGCACGGCTCAGTTCCTTGTGGCGAGGGGGGCGAGGGTGAGGAGACCGCAGCCGTATGCCTTGGAGGGGCCGATGCCGCCCAGGAGTTTTTCGGTGAACGTGGCGGCGTCGGTGATGCGTAGTCGTCCTTCGAAGGTGACGGCGTGCATGACGACCCGGGCTTCTTTCGATGAGGGTTCTTTGCGGAAGGAGCGGCGGTCTCTGGCGATGATCCGTACGTCGTGGGGTGCTTCGCCCTCGGTGTTGTGGGTGTCTTCGAGGGCAGGTGCTTGGGGGATTTCGAAGCCCCAGCGGTGTGTGCGGGTCAGGAACCAGGCGAGCTGGGTGGTGGCGGTGCGGTGGCCGAGGCGGAAGCTGCGCCGTTCGCCGGCGGCCAGGCGCTCGGCCTGGCGGGGGGTGGGTTTGGCGGGGCGGTTGGTGTTCTGGACGGGGTTCGCGGTCAGCCGGAAGGCGAACTCGCGGCCGAGGGCGAGTTGGTCCAGCAGCGGTTTGTAGTCGCGTATGGCGTGGTGCTCGCCGTCCGCGTCGGGCCAGCCGGCGGCCTCGACGAGGTGGGTCCAGTCCGGGCGGGAGCTGGTGAGGACGAATAGGTGGGGGCGGTGGGGGTTGTCGTCGTCCAGCCGCCAGAGCGTGCGTTCTTCGTCGGGTGTGCCGGGGAGTCCTCCTTGGACGGCGGCGTGCATGGCGCGGGGGCTGGTCAGCAGTTTGCGGCTCTCTGCGCGCAGGGGGTTGATGCGGATGCGGGAGAGGAAGGGCATGTCGGTCACCAGCCCAGGAGGGCGAAGGGGTCGTGGCCGCCGTTGGCGGTCGGCGGTGCGGTGGGGTCGGGGATGAGTCCGGTGGGTGCGCTGAGGTAGGCGTGTCGTACGTGACGGGTGGTGTAGGCCCGGTTCTTCGGGGCGAAGGAGACCGGTACGTCGTCCCGTACGTCCTCTCCCGTCGGGTCGTCGAGGGTCGCGGGGAGGTCGATGCGGTCGGCGTTGCCGTGCTCGCGGCCCCATCGCTTGATGATCCGGCGGGGTGCCTGCCAGGGCGCTTCTCGTAGTGCCTCCTCCAGCGTGCCGGTGCGCAGGCCCAGGTTCATGGGCTGGGCCGGGGTGCAGGAGCGGCGTCCGAGCGCGAGGGGGAAGGCTGGGTGGCGCAGGGCGTGGTCGAGTGCGGTCACCAGTGGCTCGGGGCCGGTGACGGCGGCGAGGAAGACTGCGTCCTGAAGGTAGTAGCGCTGGGTGATGTGGGTGTGCTTGGCGGGTGAGGTGGGTTTCTGGCGTCCTTTGGCGGTGACTGCGGCAGAGGGCAGCGGACGTCCTCGGTAGTCGCTGACGGTGTGGTAATCACGCAGCAGGCTGCCCGGCCGGTCGATGCGAATGCCCAGGTCCAGGCCGGCCAGGTCGTCGAGGTTCGCCTGGCGCGGGCGGCCGGCTGCGGCTGCGAGCAGGCCGATGATGCCGGACTTGGTGGGCTCGGGGCGGGTTTCGCGTCGGTTGTAGGCGCTGCGGTCGCCCCAGGACTGCAGGGGCCCGGCGAGCCGTAGCAGCAGGACGGGGCCGGGCTCGCGGGAGGTCACGCCGTCTCCCTTGCCTGTGTGAGGCGGGCGCGGAGACCGGACAGGAGTTCGGGGAAGGCGACCGGTGTGCCGAACGCCTGGGTGAGGGCCTCTGCGGTGTCCTTGGTGCGGGGATCGCCTGTGGTGAAGGTGTGGGTGATGGCGGTGTGGAGAGGCTCGTCGCCCCACATGCGCACCGCTGTGGTGTGCTCCTCGGCGAGACGGCGGGCGGATGCGGCCTGGATACCGGACTCGGCCGGGACGGGTTCTTCGAAGGCGGAGACGAGGTTGACGGGCTGGTCGGTGCGCACGACCACGGCGACGAGGCTGGGGCGGGTGCGGTGGGCGAAGGCGTTCTGGTAGCCGGTCGGGGCGGATCGGGCGAAGCTGTCGACGAACCGGTCGAGTGCGTCGAACGCGGCGTCGTTGTCGCCTCCGAGGTTGGCGGTCAGCTGGTCAAGGCCGACGGTGGCGTACCGGTAGAGGGTGGCGGAGTTGAACCCGATGGAGTCGATGTGCCCGGCGCCGGTCTCTTCCTTTTCGTTCTCGTCGTCGACCGCAGTGAAGTAGTCGAATTCGAGTTGTGTTTCGTGGGTTGAGAGGGCGTGGGCGACCTGTACGGAAGCATCAACGTTCAGCGCGGGAATGTCGGCGACCATCCGGCCGAACAGTGCGACGCCCATCGGATGCCCGGCCTGCAGTGCCGCGGTGACCGGAAGCTCTGTGGCAGCCTCGGCCAGGCCCTTGTCGTCGAGAGCGGCGAGCTCGGCCGCACGCCCGGTGACCAGGGCGGCGATGGCGTCGAGTTGAGCTTGGCCGTAGAAGAGAAGGTAGGCCGTGTCGCCCGCCTTCTTGCCCTGGCTCAGGCCGAGCTGGCCGAGCACCGCGGTGGCGATCCGTGCCGCGGGCTCTGTCTCCAGCCCATTGTTTCGGGCGATGCGTTCGGTGAGCTGGCCCAGGATGCGCTTGGTACGTGTGGCCCGTTCGATCTCGGGGGCCTGGGCGTCGAAGTGCAGCCGCGTGGCACGCTTCCATGCCTGGGAGGAGACACGCGAGCGGCGCACCCCGCCGTAGACGGCCTCCTTGGGATTTCCCTGATCATCGCGGTTCAGGTTGGCCGGGGGCACGGTCTGTACGACGTGCACGTCGACGAAGCAGTGCGGTGCCATGAAGCTCTCCATGTTGGTCAGGACGGCGGATGAAGGTGGAAAGTGCCGGTCAAGAAGGGGCGGTGGTGGGAGATCCGGCAGGAGCGGTCTCGGTCTTGCCACTCCGGGCCTGGGTCCAGCCGTAGTAGTCCAGGCCCCAGCGCCGGCGTACACGGGAGCGGGAAGGCGGACGCCGCCAGGCATAGAGGTCCTCGCAGAGCCGGTCGTAGTCGAGCGGCTGATCGATGCCCTTGAGCTGCGTGATCAGGCCCCGCAGCCGGTAGTGCAGGGTCTCGGGCGCGGTCGCCGAGAATGCTTGCTCGAAGCGTGAGTCGACGGCCTCCGAACTGGAGCGGTCGTGATGACGCAGCGCGCGCATGGCACGGCCGAGGGAGACGCCGCCGCGGTGCATGGGACGCTCTTTGCTCTGCTGATGCAGGCCGAACAGTGCCAGGGCTGCGTGTTCGGCCTCCTGCTCGGCCGAGACCTCGCCGCGCCGTGCGGCGAAGTCGTCGACGGGGCAGGTGTAGAAGGCGAACATGGGCAGCACTGTGCCGGCGGGACGGCTCAAGCCCCGGCGCAGGAGGGCCAGATCTTCGCCTGGTGGGCGCTTCTCGGCGGCCGTACCCTCTTTGCGGTGCCACGTGCCGTCCGTAGCGATGTACTTGTTCCAGATGCGCTGCGTGCGGTGGTCGGTCTCAGACATCGTCATCTCCCGGCGTATGCGGGCGGCTCGCCTCTCGGCGGTCTTCGGTGGCCCGGTGGAGGATCTCGTTGCAGCGATTGGTGAAGGACGCTTCGGCCAACGAGGCGCGGTACGTGCGGTCCTGCCGGCCTTCGCCCTGGGAGATGGTGCGGCCCGCGTAGGCCGCCAGGGGTACGGTCTGCAGCAGGCGATCGGCGATCTCCCAGGCCCGTCGAAGGGCCAGTTGTTCCCACGCGAGCTGCCCGGCCTCGATCGCATCGATGTCTGCGCCCACACGGCGCAGTCCTGCCAGGAGGCGGCGCACCAGCGGGTCCAGGGCGTGCAGGAGAAGTTCACCGGGGCGCTGGCCTTTGTCCCAGGGGATGGGTTCCGCGCCCATGGCGCGCCGCAGATCTGCTGAGAGACGGTTGACGGCCTGGGCCAGTTCTTCGGCCTGTTCTGCTACCTCCAGCACAGCGGCGTGTGCGAAAGTGTCGGCCCCCAGCGCAGCGAGCGGCAGGGGCAGCGCGTCGAACATGACGTCCTCGACGACGGCGGACTGATTGCCGTAGGCCATGCCCGTCAGCTCGACCCGAAGGGGGAAGTCGTCCCCGAGGTCGGCCCGGACCGCACCGGCCTGGTCCAGGAGGATGCTGGTGGCGAACCCTGCCGTGTTCTCACGGGCGTCCCTCGCCTGGCGCTCAGGAGCCAGGAGTGCATCCAGGCCCCGCCAGGCCGCCTTGCCCGGTTGCATGCGCAGCGGCCGGCGTGGCGGTACGGTCTTCCCTTTACGTGACGTGCCGGCACGCGGCTTGCCGGTGGGTTCGAGCCGCCACATGGTGTGCGGGTCGAGTTCAGGTGTGTGTGGCATCCGGTCGCCGGCCGCGACGACGACCCTGGTCACCCGGACCCCCTCGGCTGTCTCTTCGGGGATCAGGCGGATGCGGCGGGACTGCCAGGTCCACACCTCCAGCAGGCCGGCGGGCAGGCGCTCCTGCCACTGAGGTGTGAACACGTCAGCGCGTTTCCACTGCGGCAGGTCATCCGAGCGCAGCGGCGGGCCGACGGGAATGTTCAACAGCAGCGTCTCGTAGAGGGTGCGGCCGGTCGGCAGCGTGACGCCCATCTGCCCCAACGGGCCCGTGGGATTGCCTGTGGTCTTCCCTGCTTTTACCTTCGGGTCCCCTACTGCGCCGGTCTTGATGGCGGCGGTGTCCCAGCAGTGCGCGTGCAGCAGCCAGAGAGCGGCCTGGGAAGGGCTCAGTTTCGGGGGCTCGCCCTCCGTGCGGGCAGCGAAGAGCGGCACGTTATTGCCGGTGGCTTCGGTCGCGACAAGCAGGCCCGCCCCCTTCGTCTCGTTCTTCGCCGTACGCAGGCCCGGCACCTGGGCGAAAGGACGCTGGGGGTGAAAGAGATCGAATGCGTGCTCGTCGAGATAGGCATCGAGGCACCTGCGCTGTTCCTCGGACCACCGGCCGGCCTCGAACCAGCGCACCCACTCTCGCTCATCAGCGGGACGCCCCAAGGCATCGACAACCACCGGAAGCAGCAACTGGCGCAGGGCTGCCGACCGTTGCGTGGGCGAACTGACCACCAGTTCGCCCAAGGCGTGGGCCTCCAACAGTGTGTGGCGCAGACCGTGCTCGGCCGCCGGGCCACCCGATGCTGGGGGCAGCGACAGCCATGGGGAGTCGGCTAACGGGAACGAAGAAGGCATGGCTTCCCCTCTAGGCAATTCGTTCTGTCTAGCTCTTCCAGGAGGCTAGCCACAGCAGTGGCCGCCGTGCGGGGAGTTCCGAAAACTGATACGCATCTCCTTGCTGACCTCGCGTTGAGGACGAGCTTCATCTCGCACGCGGGGATGACCCGTCGTTGTGTCTGGTCAGCACGTCGACCCCGCGCGTCGCGGGGATGGGGAAGCTGTGCGATCAGCTGCCCACCTGCTCCTCGTACAGGCCCAGCAGATCGTCGTAGCGCAGGTTCGCCGCGCCCAGCCGGGCGCGGCGAACCCCGTCGAGGACCAGCGCGCGGCTGTGCCGCAGCCAGGGGTGGCCGTGCCAGGCCGGAAGAGGTGTGAGCGTCAAGGCGTCTCGGGTGAGCTTCGGCGGAAGACGCACGGCGGAGCCGAGGACCTCATCCAACAGCTCCGGTGCCACATCCCCGTTGATGCTCAGCGAGCGGCCTCTGAGCGTCCGGAACGACTCCCCCTCGGTGTCCTGCACAACAAGGACGACCTCGACGGACTCCTCACCATCGCGCACCGCCGCCTGCAGCCTCTCCTCACGGCTTCCGGTCGAGACCCCTCCGTAGTGCACACCGGCCAGGGTCGGCTTCTCGTGCTCGCCGCGCCTCGTCAGGAGGAACTCGCGTGCGGACTCCGCACGCCGCCGATCCGCCTCGGCTTGTTCCTCGGCCGCCTGAGCACCTGCCGAACGCCAGGTCCCGGGCAGCAGCTCGGCATGCGTCCCGTAGACCTTCTCCACCAATGCAGGCACGTCTCCCGGCACTGACCACGATCCGCCGTTTCCAGGCAGCAGGGCCGCAGTGCGCAACAGGAGGTGACGGCCGTAGATCTTCTCACTCGCGTAGACGAACGCAGGCTCACGGTCCTCTCGTGCTTGAAAGCCCGTGACGTAGACGCGCGGGAGGTGCAGCCGCGCGGGGCGGAGGGTGTCTGCGTGGCGATGGATGCGCCCCATGCGCTGCAGCAGCAGGTCCACGGGGGCCAGGTCGGTGACCAGCAGGTCGGCATCCACGTCAAACGACTGTTCTGCCAGCTGCGTGGCGACCAGAACGAGCCGCTCACCCCCGGAGCGGCTCTGGCGCTCCGGGCCGAGCAGTTCCAGGCATTCCTCTGTCAGCTCGGCACGGCGCGTGACGGTGAATCGAGCGTGCAGCAGTCGCACTTCTTCCTCGTCGAACCGGCTCCGGAGTTCTTCGTAGGCGCTCTGCGCGCGGGCCACGGAGTTGCGGATGACCAGCGCTGTCCCGCCGTCTGCCAGTTCGTCTTCAAGCAGATCCCCCACAGCCTTGTCGGCAGCCGCCTGGAACGCGTCACGCTCGCCGCTGGTGGCCCGAGGCCCCGGTATGGCCTCCGGCAGCGGCACCACCGCAACCGGAAGATCGTCGCGCCACCCCGGGGAAGCGGCCATATGAAAGAGCGGCATGGCATCCTCGCCGAGCCAGGCAGCAGTCACGCGTGGGTATCCGGCCGCCTCGGGAACCTCGACCGGGTATTCCTCCCGCGATGCGGCACCGGCCATGTAGGAGGTGGCCAAGGCCCGGCGCTGCGCGGGCGGAAGCGTCGCTGACAGCAGCACCACCGGCACCCTTGCCTGCCCCAACCAGCGCAAGGCCTCCAAGAGGAACTGGTTCATGTACACGTCGCACGCGTGGACCTCGTCCAGAACCACGACCTTGCCTGCCAAGCCCGCCATGCGGAGCATGACATGGCGGGTGCGCGTGGCCGCATACAGCAATTGATCCACCGTGCCCACGACGAACGGTGCCAGCAGACCGCGCTTGCCACCCAAGAACCACTCAGCAGGTGCCTGCCGTTCGGCGGAGCATTCTGAGGTGGTGGCCGGCATCCCGTAGGGATCGTCGCCGAGGCCGTACTCATCAACGCCGCAAAAGAGGCCGTCCGGATCTGCGCCGCCTTCGTCCAGGAGACGCTTCCACTCGCTGTTGAAGGCACGCTTACCGTGCAGCAACGCGACCTGGGCAGCAAGACGGGGATCGAGGGCTTCCAGCCAGTTGCGCACACGAGTGAACATCGGATCGCTTGTCGCCTGGGTCGGCATTCCGACGAACACGCCATCCGCACCGAACCGCGCGGCCAGAACCTCGGCCGCCGCCAGAGCCGCCTCGGTCTTGCCCTCACCCATCGGAGCCTCGATGACCAGTATCCCCGGCGCCCCCATTCGCCGGGCTGCCTCGACCACCATCGTCTGCGACGCCCGCGGCGAACACCCGAAACGATCCTGGAACGCCTCCGGGCCGGGAACAGCGATGGTCCCCCAGCCACCACGCAGCCCCAGAGCCTCCCACGCCCTCCGCGCCCGCCGACGGGCTCCGTTCACGGAGAGCGCCCCGAAGTCATCGATGCCCGTGAAGTGACGCTCATCGCTTGCGATCCAGTCCGCCATCACCACCAACCCGCTCAACTGCATCTGCAGCGCGCGCGAGGGGACGACCTCCGGCTGCACCTCGCGAAGATCAGCGAACCCCAGCTCGCGGGTGAGGGCCTCCAGCACCGCTTGCTGAACCTCCGGCCACCGTCCCGTGCCCTTCAACTGACCCTTTGCCTTGGAAGGCTCTCGAAGGTCACGCAGTGTAGGAAACGCGCCGTGATGGCCGGCAACCAATGGCCACACCCAGTCGATCTGCTGGGGGGCCCACCGGGCCGCACTCAGCATCTCCCGGATCAGCAGCCCACCGGCCCAGTCATGACGCCACCGGCTGCGCTTTGCCGCTGCCGCAGCCAGTGGCTCTCGCCACCCCATGCCTGCCGCCTGCACAAGGTCTGCGCCCTCGGGCCACAGCCGCTGGTGGGCCGGAGTGGCCTTCCCGCAATCATGCACACCGCACAACCAGGCCAGGAACAGACGCCCCCGTCCCACACCCCCCGCCACATCGTCCAGAACCTCCCGCGTCGAAGGGGCCAGAAAGCGGTCCCACATCAACTCGGCCACTGCACTCGTATCGAGAAGGTGCGACATCAGCAGGTTCATCCGCCCGCCGGCACGCTCCTTCGACTTGCCCCATAACACCCCCAGCTCGGCGGCGTACCCCCATCGCTCCACAGCCAACCACTCCTCCCCTAACTCGTCGACATGGAGCGTAAATGCCAGCACTGACAATCGAGGTTGCTTCAGCCCGACGCCGCCGGAACCCCACCACCACCGGTCCACTCCCTCTTCCCCGCGGGCGCGGGATCGACTCAGCGAGCGTCCGCGTCATCCGAGCCCGGCTCGGAGCATCCCCGCGGACGCGGGGTCGACGTCCCACACGAACATCGGCCCGATCGCGGTCTCGGAGCATCCCCGCGGGCGCGGGGTCGACGACGAGCTCGGCCGCGCCGTCACGCTCGACGTGGGAGCATCCCCGCGGGCGCGGGGTCGACGACGAAGTCGCTGGTGGTCGCGCGGTCGACCAGGGAGCATCCCCGCGGGCGCGGGGTCGACACGAGGTAGACCTCGGTACCGTGTGTGGTCTCCGGAGCATCCCCGCGGGCGCGGGGTCGACTCCGATTTCGATGCCCAGCCGGACCTCCTGTCCGGAGCATCCCCGCGGGCGCGGGGTCGACCCTGTCTCGTCCTGGACCGCGAAGGTAATCGGGGGAGCATCCCCGCGGGCGCGGGGTCGACGGCTGGGGATGATCCCCAAGGGTCAGGACACGCGGAGCATCCCCGCGGGCGCGGGGTCGACCACAGGCCGCCCGCCATGCGCTTCTTGACGGCCGGAGCATCCCCGCGGGCGCGGGGTCGACGCCTCCACCGTCCGGTAATGGAACGTGATCACCGGAGCATCCCCGCGGGCGCGGGGTCGACAGACCCGCGGAGTACGAGCGTCAATCACGGGTGGGAGCATCCCCGCGGGCGCGGGGTCGACGCGGCGAGCTTCCGGCCGGTGCGGCGGCCCTTCGGAGCATCCCCGCGGGCGCGGGGTCGACCGATACGAGGACGGCGACCCCGAGCAGTACTGGGGAGCATCCCCGCGGGCGCGGGGTCGACAACTCCGGGCAGAAGCGCGCGTACGTCGTCAGCGGAGCATCCCCGCGGGCGCGGGGTCGACGCCTGCGGGATCGCCTACGGCACCGGCCTCGGGGGAGCATCCCCGCGGGCGCGGGGTCGACTTCACGGGGCTCTCCGGTCGCTATCGCCACCGGGGAGCATCCCCGCGGGCGCGGGGTCGACGTGCAGGAGTCCCCGGTCCTTGACCGGCTGCCCGGAGCATCCCCGCGGGCGCGGGGTCGACCTCGATGAGTGCTCTATCGCAGTGGCGCCGAACGGAGCATCCCCGCGGGCGCGGGGTCGACGTGATGTCACGCAGCACCGCTGGCCTCCCGCCGGGAGCATCCCCGCGGGCGCGGGGTCGACAGACCCCAGTAACCCCAGAACCGGCCCGGCCCCGGAGCATCCCCGCGGGCGCGGGGTCGACGATGATCGGGGCGCGGCCCATGCGCGCGAGGGAGGAGCATCCCCGCGGGCGCGGGGTCGACCGACTCCTGCGGCGCGGTCATGGCGGCCGCCAGGGAGCATCCCCGCGGGCGCGGGGTCGACCCGCGGGCACCCACGAGGGCACCGATGAGGGCGGGAGCATCCCCGCGGGCGCGGGGTCGACGTCGGGCAGCGGAGGACCGCCGCGTGAAGGCCGGGAGCATCCCCGCGGGCGCGGGGTCGACGATGGCACGACGGAACAGCTACCGCACGGGCGGGGAGCATCCCCGCGGGCGCGGGGTCGACCCACCTCCCTGTCCGACGGCGACGCCGCCACGGGGAGCATCCCCGCGGGCGCGGGGTCGACACACGACGCTCTGACTCAGCCGACTCACTCGAAGGAGCATCCCCGCGGGCGCGGGGTCGACTGCCAGGGAGCCGGCCACGGTGCCCGGCAGTGAGGAGCATCCCCGCGGGCGCGGGGTCGACCTATACAAGGAGAGATCATGGCACTGTACGAGGGGAGCATCCCCGCGGGCGCGGGGTCGACCCATTAGGGACCTGCGATGTGAAGGGCACAAGGGGAGCATCCCCGCGGGCGCGGGGTCGACAGCAACAACGAGGTCGCGATCTTCGATGTCGACGGAGCATCCCCGCGGGCGCGGGGTCGACGCTGAGCTGGAGTGCGCACCACTGCGCACCGGAGGAGCATCCCCGCGGGCGCGGGGTCGACATCAAGGCGCCCGCGATGCTGTCGATGAACCCGGGAGCATCCCCGCGGGCGCGGGGTCGACCCCGGGAGACGGGACGGGCGGCAGCATGGACAGGGAGCATCCCCGCGGGCGCGGGGTCGACGGATGCCTGGGAGGTCGAGCTGACCGATCTCGGGGAGCATCCCCGCGGGCGCGGGGTCGACACTTGCTGACCATAGCGTTTGCGCAGTGGCCTAGCCTATTTCATTCAGTTGCTTCTCCACAGTGAGGCTGCTCCGGAGCGCCGGACTCGGCGGAGGCCGCGAGACGCGGACGATCCGAAGAGCCGACGCAAGACCCGCGGCACCGCCACGCTGGTCACTCAGGCCGCACGTCCAGTGCCCCGAACGCCACCAGCGTGTGCGTATGGTCGGATACGCCCTCCCGTCACCAGGCAGGGATGGTCTTGTTAGGGTGAGACCGGAGCCTGATCCGGCCGGCACTCGAAGCCGCCAGCTTCACGGCACGGTCCTTGCGACGTCGCACCGAGCGGGCCGGGCGGCGGAAGGCGGACAGCAGCGACGGATCGGCCGCCCTCTCGTGCGGGCCCAATCGCGGAACAGCTCCGTTCCGAAGGTGGTCGGCACGCCTTCCATCGCGGCGGCCTCCTTGACCGTGCACGGCCGGAGGCACGCAAGCGCTTCTTCACCAAGCTGCCGCTGCGCAAGCGTGTGGACGCCGTCGTCGATTCTTGACACGCCTCAACGGATGCGGCCTCGGCTCGAGGCGCCCGACCCCGCGGTGTTCCACGCTTCGGTGAGGGCGGGCCCTCGCGTTCAGCGGACAAGGATTCCGGGCCGGTCGCGGCCCCCTGCCCGGAGCGTGGGCCAGCGATCGTCGTGCACCAGCGGGCGGACGCCGCCGGACCGTACCAGCGAGGTGTCCTCGACTTTCCAGCCACCGCCGCTGGGATTCCACGCCACGACGCTGCCCTCGGCGAGGAACTCGCCGGACGTGCCGTAGGCAGGGAACTCGCGGGGCTGCGTGCCGGAGAAGCCCCCCTGGTGGTGGCGGTGCCACTCGTCGGCCGGGAAACCGTTCTGCGCATAGGCGGCCACTCCGGCGCTGAAGACCGCACCGAGCCGGGCCCCGGGAACGGACGCGTCCAGGAACGCCCGCTCGACTTCCAGCAACCGGGCGTAGTCCCGCTGCTCGGCGCCGGTGAGCGGGCCGAACGACACGAGCCGGGTGACGCTCGCGATGAGCCCGTGCCGACGGCCGCAGGCGACGAGCATCATCCGTCCGGAGGCCACCCGGTCCGTGGGCAGCGGGTGGCGGTGCATCGCGATGCGTTCGTCGGCGGCCACCAGCAGCACCACGGGGTCCAGGCCGCGCTCCAGCAGGGCATGTGCCAGGGCGGCCGCCGCCTCCCGTTCGGAGCAGCCGGGCGCCAGCCGGTGAGCGGTGTCGGTCGCTGCCGCCGCCGTGTCCTTGGCCACGTCGGTCAACAGGAGCTGTTGATGCCCGGTCAGCACCCGGCGGATGCGTGCGATCTCAGCTGTCAGTCCCAGTTCTCCCGGCCGGGGGCGGTCCGACCCGAGGCGCCCGGAGGGCAGCGCCTGCTCCCGGTCCGCCCACCAGGGCACGGTCTGCCAGTGTGCGGCCAGCCCGGCGAGTTCGGTGTCCTGGAGCCGGGGTGCCTCGATGGCGTTGGCCACCACGGTCGGTTCCTCGGCGGCCGGGGACAGGACGACGGTGAGGCACGCGCTCTCCAGCGTCTGCGGGACGTGGCAGCGGGCGGACAGCAGCCAGTTGAGCGTGGCCGGTTCGCGCAGCACGAGTGCGTCCAGGTCGTGTCGGGCAGCGAGGTCACGCAGCCGGTCGCGCTTCTCGGCGAAGTCCGGCACGCCCGGGAACGTGGTGCTCATCGGGGCCCTCCGTGGCGTACGGCACGGTCCATCAGCCGCAGGCCGCCCTCGGCACGCACCGAGTCCCCCTCGAGGTGCACCGCAGAGCGTGTGCCGTCGAAGCCCGTCAGTTCGCGGGTACCGGTCTCGGTGCCGTACACATGGAGCTGCCAAGGGCGCTCCAGCAGATCGTCGGTCGAGCGCACGGTCTCGTCCACGGTCAGCCGCGGCAGCCAGCAGCCGTCCCGTACCAGGACGGGCATGCTCTCGAGATCGACGGTGCGTTCGACATGACCGGGCCCGGTGCAGCGCTCGCCGGTGAGCAGGTCCGTCCAGCCGCCCTCCGGTACCCAGAAGCGGCGGCGGACCGGTCCGGGACCGTCGTCGAAGACGGGAACGACGAGCAGATCCGGCCCCAGCAGGAAGGCGTCGTCCACGGAGGCGGCCACCGGGTCGTCGGGATACTCCAGGGCCAGTGGCCGCAGCACGGGCCAGCCCTCGTTCGCGGCCTGCTGCGCCACCTGCCACAGGTACGGCAGCAGTGCGTAGCGCAGTCGGATCCAGCGGCGCGCGATCTCCAGAGCGCGGTCGCCGAACGCCCAGGGCTCGCGAGGACGCAGCCCGTGCGCGCGCATCAGCGGGGACAGCGCCCCCAGTTGTGTCCAGCGCACATACAGCTCGGGAGTCAGTTCCGGCCCGTAGAACCCGCCGATGTCGTGGCTCCAGAGGCCCGGCGCGCTGAGCGCGTACGAGAGGCCCCCACGCACGGTGGAGCGCATCCCGGCGACCGTCGACTCCGCGTCGCCGCCCCACTGTCCGGGGTAGCGCTGTGAGCCCGCCCATCCCGAGCGGCCCCAGACGAGGGCGGGACGGCCGGTGCGAGCGGCGATCGCGGAGGAGACCGCGCCGTTGTACCGCAGTGGGTAGAGGTTGTGCGCATGATGGCCCGGGGTGCCGTCCGCGGGAAGCGTGTCCTCGGGCAGACCTTCGCCGAAGTCGGTCTTGAAGACCGCCACGCCGTCGGCCAGGAAGTCGGTGTGCAGCTCCTGCCACCAGGCGCGAGCCTGGGGGTTGGTGAAGTCCAGCAGGGCACGCGGCCGACCGTCGGGGGACGGGGTTCCGGCCACCTCGGCCGGCTCGCCGGCCGGGCCGCGCACCAGGAAGCCGCGCTCGCGGGCCTCGGCGTGGCGCGGGGAGGCGGGGTCGAGGTAGGGCAGTTCCCACAGCGAGAGCCGCAGTCCGCGCTCGCGCAGCCCGGCGATGAACGAGGCCCGGTCACCGAAGCGTTCGGTGTTCCAGATGAAGTCGCAGTTCAGCCGGTCCACCACCAGCCAGTCCGGGTCCAGGTGCAGTACGTCGCAGGGCACGGCGTGCCGGCGCATGGTGTCGCCGACCTCGTTCATCTCCGCGGCGCTGTGATAGCGGCAGCGGCCCATCCAGTAGCCGAAGGCCCACGGCGGGGGCACCGTGGCGCGGCCGGTGAGCTGCGTGTAGCGGGACAGCCGCTCCTTGGGGGACGGCGATCCGATCACCCACAGGTCCAGGGCTTCGTCGTCGACGGTCAGGCCGAGGACGTCCGGGCGCCGGTGTCCGACGTCCGCGGTGACCACCGCACCGGTGTTGAGGAAGCCCAGATAGCCGTTGGTGGAGTGCCAGACCGGCACCGGCTTGTAGGCCATGCCGGTGCCGGTGCCGAGTGCGTCCTCCACGCGCAGCCGCAGCCGTTGGCCGTTCTTCACCAGTGGTCCGAACTGCTCGCCGAAGCCGGTGATCTGTTCGTCGGGGCCCAGTTCCAGGTTGAGGACCGTCCCGGAGTCCGTCGCGAGCACGGGCGGGGCCATCGGGAATCCGGCCACCTGGCGCAGCCGCTCCCCGGTGCGCAGCAGTGTGCGTCCGGTGGCGGTGTCCTCGACGCGGAGCGCGAACGGGCTCCTGGTGAGGCGCACCCGCATCCGGCCGGTGTGCACGACGGTCTGCGCGGTGCCTGGGGTCCCGGCCCCGGCGGTGCCCGGTCCGGTGGGCCGGCCCGGGACGTCCTCGGTGGTCCGCACGCGGGGCGTGGGCGCGTGTGCTCCGTCGAGCACGATGCCCAGCCAGCCGGGCTGCTCGTCCAGTACCCGCGCACCCCGGGGAGCGAGGGTGATCCGGACCGAGTCCTCGCGGTCGAAGGACACGCGCAGTACGAACTCGCGCGGGTCCAGCGGGGGAACGGGCAGTCGGGGCAGGTTGGGCATGGTCGTCTCGATGCCCTGGTCGGGGAGGGGTTCGCCGGTCAGACAGCCGGGTGTGCCGGGCAGTTCGATGCCGCGGACGGCGCGGACGGCGCACTCCAGGCCACCCTCGTGGTGGCGCACTGCGGTGATCTCACGGAGCAGGTACAAGCGTCACTCCTTGACCGAGCCGGCGGTCATCCCGGCGATGAAGAATCTCTGGAGGAAGATGTAACCGACGACGAGGGGCAGGGAGGCCACGACGACACCGGTGAAGAGCAGCGGGTAGTTGGTGAGGAATTCGCCCTGGAAGTTCAGCAGGGCCAGCGGCAGGGTGCGCTTGTCCGGGTCGTTGATGAACAGCAGTGGGTACAGCAGTTCGTTCCAGTGGATGACGAGCAGGAAGATCGCCGTGGCGGCCAGGGACGGCAGGGACAGCGGCAGCGCGATCGACCGGTAGGTCCGCCATGGGCCGACGCCGTCCAGTGCCGCGGCTTCGTAGATCTCGCGGGGCAGCGTCCGCATGAAGCCGGCCAGGATGAACACCGCGACGGGCAGTGTGCTGACGATGTTGATCAGGACCAGGCCGGCCAGGCTGTCGGTGAGTCCGAGTACGTCGAAGAGCACGAACTGGGGGATCATGTTGGCCTGCGCGGGCACGGACATGCCCAGTACGAGGAATCCGTAGAGGACCCAGCCGGGCCAGCCCGGTATCCGGGCCAGCCCGTAGGCGGCCAGGCTCGCCAGCAGCAGCGTCAGCGTCACCGAGCACGCGGTGACCAGGGCGCTGTTGGTGAAGGCGGTGCCCATGTCCGCACTGCCCAGTACTTCGCCGTAGTTGCCGAACTGCCACTCCTCGGGCAGCGAGAAGGGGTTGCTGAACAGGTCGGAGGTGGTTTTGAAACTGCCGGCGAACATCACCAGCAGCGGAATGAGGACGAGCGCCGTGTACACGCCCAGCAGCGCACGCCGTCCGATACGGGAGCCCATGTCACGCTCCTGACTGGGTGAGCTTGACGGTGCGCCGCTGGATCAGTGTGACCAGGGCGATCACCGCCATGAAGACGATCGACTCCGCGGCGGCGTAGCCGAACCTGGAATCGGCGAACGAGGTGTAGATGCGGGTCGACAGAATGTCCAGCGAGCCCTGCGGTGGGTTGCCGCCCAGCCCCAGCACCAGATCGAACGCCTTGAACGACTGGATGGTGGTGTAGGCGATCACGATGCCGGTCGCCGGGGCGATCATCGGCCATGTCACGTGCCGGAACCGCTGCCACCTGCCGACTCCGTCGATCGCGGCGGCTTCGTACAGCTCCCGGGGGATCTGCTGAAGACCGGCGATGAAGATGACCATCATCTGACCGGTGTGGAACCAGACCTGGGTGATCGCCAGAAAGTAGATGGCCTTGCCCTCGTCACCGAGGAAGGAACTGGTCAGGGAGTCGAGCCCGACCGACTTCAGTGCGCTGTTGGCCAGCCCGAAGTTCGGGTCGTAGATGAACTTCCACACGAAGGCGACGGACACGCTGGAGAGGATCGTCGGCAGGAAGAAGACCGCGCGCAGCAGTGTGGAGGAACGGCTGTTGCGGAGCAGCATGGACGCCAGCACCAGCGAGAAGAGGGTCTGGAAGACGACGACGACCAGCATGAACTTCAGGCTGTTGGTCATGGCGTTGACGAACAGGTCGTCCCCGCGCGCCAACTGCTCGAAGTTGTCCAGGCCGACGGAGCGGTAGCCGGCGCTGTAGCCGTCCCAGTCGGTGACCGCGTACTGGAACGCCTGCACCGTCGGGACGGCGAAGAAGATCACGTACACCACGAGTGCGGGCAGCGGGAACAGGTAGAACGCCGGGTGCCCGAACCGCTGTCTCCACCCGCGGTGCTTCCGGGGCCGCCCGGCGGATGTGCCACGGGCGGGGGTCGGGGCGGGGCCGGTCCTGACCGTGCTGGGCGCGCTCATCCGGGCCGCCGCTGGTCGACGACCCGCTGGGCGGCCTCGGCCGCCTTCCCCGCGGACGTGCCGGTCAGGACCTTCGCACAGGCGCCCTCGACGGCGTTGAGCATGTCGATGTCCTCGATCTGGTAGCGCGGGGCGAGCATCGTGCGCCGCTCCAGCCAGTGCTGGGTGTCCCGCAGATCCTTGTCCTTGTACGTGACGCCGGCGACGGTCAGATGCTGCGCCGTGCCGTTGGCGTACCGGCCGGCCACCGCGGGGTCGGACAGGTACTCGATGAAGCGCAGCGCGGTCGTGGAGTGCTTGCCGGCCGCGTTCACGCCGAGGATGAAGGTGGCGTTGTGCGTCCCGACGTAGCGCGGCCGCTCCCCTTTGTCCACGGTGATCGGGGGTACCAGCTCGATCGGGAACTTCGCACCCAGCTGCCGGACGGCCGCCATGTGGTAGGAGCCGGTGGCCAGCATCGCCGCGGTCCCCTTGGCGAACATCTGCTGGGCGGGTTCGACCTGGGTGCCGCCCGCCTTCTGCTGCACGAAGGGCCGCAGCTGCGCGTACTGGTCGAGGACCTTGAGGAACCAGTCGTCGGTGACCTTGGCCTTGCCGGAGGCGATACGCGCGCAGGCGTCGTCGCCGGGGGCGTTGTTCATGACCATCGCGTTGAAGAGCTGGCCCGCGTTGCCGGGCTCGGCACCGGGCCACGCCAACGGCACCTTGCCGCGGGACTTGAGCTTGTCGCACAGGTCCAGATAGGCGTCCCAGTTCTGCGGCGCCTTGTCGTAGCCCGCCTTCTCCAGGAGGTCCCGGTTGGCCAGCGGCATCGGGAACACCAGCTGGTAGGGGAGCCCGAACAGCCGCCCGGCCTCGTCCCGGCCACCGCGGCTGTAGTGCGGCAGATACTCGTCCGCGAACGTCTGCGCCGACAGCTCCGTGAACAACCCGGCCTTGAGCATGTCGGCGAACTGCGCGCCCCTGAAGGCGGTCAGTACATCTCCGATGGACCCGTTCTTGAGCCGTTGCAGAGCGTTGGCCTGGTAGTCCTGCGCCGGGGAGATGTCCTGCCGGACCTTGCTGCCCGGGTTGCGCCTGGTGAAGTCGTCGATCAGTTCGCCGAGGATCTTCTTGTCCTCCGCCCGCCAGTGGGCGAACGATATGTGGTCCGTCGCCCGGCCGCTGACCGGCGGCGGAACGTCGGAAGGCGCGCCCGTGCCGGGTCGCGGCCCGCGGGTGGTGCCCGGACCGGCGCAGGCGGCGGCGGTGGCCACGGTCCCGCCCGCGACAGCGGCCCGGAGCAGCCGCCGGCGGCTCGGCCCGCTCGGCCGTGAGTGTTCGGTCATGCGTCCTTCTCCCTCCTGAGAGGCTGACGGGCTCGGTCACCACTCGGTGACGGGAATGCCGAGCAGGTCGGCGGCAGTGCGCAGGGCGGGCCGCACATCAGTCCAAGCCAGCACGGTGTGGTGCGGAAATCCACCGGTGACCAAGGACTGGACAAGATCGGCGGCTGGGCGGTCGACCCGCACCTCGGCGGTGTTGCCCTGGAAACGGTTCTCGGCGGGCAACGACTCACCCGCGGAGATCAGCAGACGCAGGGCTCCGGGCCGTCCGGGGTCCTCGGTCAGCCTGGCGAGGATCACCGGCCCGGTGCGCAGCGGGAAGTCTCCGGCCACGCCGAGCTTGCGGTTGCAGTGCACGGACTGGGTGGCGTTGGCGGGGTCGGCGGCCAGGGCGGTCGCCGCGGCGCCGCAGTGCCACAGCCGCAGCACGTTGCGGTCGCTGTCCACGTCGACCGTGTCCACCAGGTAGGTGGGACCCGCGCCCAGCGATTCGAGCAGCAGCATGGTCACCGCCCCGTACACGTCCCGCTCGCAGGCGGTGGGGGTGCCTTCGTCCGCCAGTCGGGAGAGGGCGGAGCAGGGGCAGGCGCCCAGCCGGGTGGGGAACTCCGGCCAGCAGCGGATCGCGGCGGCGGCCAGTCCGTTGTCCTCGGTCCAGGTGCGCAGGGAAGTGGTGACGGCCGCTGCGAGTTCGGCCTGTTCCCGGTCCACCTGGGCCAGGCTCGGCTGCGCGGCGACGGCGGAGGCCCGCTCGGCGCTGCGTACGGCCGGCTCGACGCGCGTGGCCGCGTCGATGGCGCTGTCCACCGGCAGGGTCTCCACGGCGACGCCGAAGAGCTCCTGGAGCAGTTCGGCGTCGTACTCGCTGGGGGTGAAGCCGGGGGGCGCCTCTCCCACGAGGCCGATCCGGCGCCCGCGCAGTCGCTCCAGCGAGGCCCGTACGGGCCCGGGGCCGGCCCGCTCGCCGGGGACGGTCTCCAGGGTGCCGGGCTCGGGCAGGTCGCCGGTGAGCGCGCGGGCCAGTGCCTCGCGGACGCCGGGCTCGTCCGGGTCGCCGTGGAGCAGGCGGACGGAGCCGCCGCCGCGTACCACCGCGTGGGCGAAGAGGTTGGCGCCGCACAGCGAGTTCAGCCACAGTCGGTCGCCGGTCTCGCCGGGTTCCCGGAAGGCCCACAGCAGCAGGGGCCGGTCCAGATCCGTGTAGAGGCGCTGGGCGGGGGTGGCGTCGGAGAACGAGGCGCAGACGTTGATCACCAGGTCGGCGCCTTCCAGGGCCGGTGCCGCCGTCTCCACGTCTTCGGGGGTCATGACGAGTTCGGGTGGCCCGGCGATCTCCGCGCCGAGGCCGGCCAGCAGCTCGCGGGCGGCGTCGGCGCGTACCTGTGCCTGGTCGGTGGCGAATGTCGGCCTGGCCGTGGGGATGAGTGCGACACGCGGCATTGCGGGCCTTCCTGACGTGCGGAGCGGTCCGGCGGGTGGCAAGGAAGGGGGCCTCGCCCCACCATCTGTTAGAAATCCAACATAAGATGTTGGGACTGTAACGCCGCCTGTGGTGATGTCAAGAGCCTCGTCAAGAGAGAACAGCCGGATACAGCGCGTGAGTAAGGTGGCGCTGAACGGGTTGCGACAGACGCGACAGACATCGCGCCGTGGGCATCACACCGAGGAGGACGGATGAACGACGCCACTCGGCGTCACGAAACGGCTGCGGACCGCCGCGAGGCTATTCTCAGCCGACTCCAGGTCAACGGCTTCCTGTCGATCAGCGACCTCAGCGACAGCCTTCAGGTCTCCGACATGACCGTGCGACGTGACCTGCGACTGCTGGAGCAGGACGGCCTCGTCCGAGTGGTCCGGGGCGGAGTCAGCCTGCCCATCGGCAGCCGGGCACCGGCGTTCTCCGGCCGTGCCGACGCACACCACGAGGCGAAGGCGCGGATCGGGGCCCGTGCCGCTCAGCTGGTCGGGCCGGCCGACGCCATCGCGATCGACGCCGGGACCACACCGTGCGAGCTGGCCACCGCACTGCCGCAGTCGTTCACCGGCTCGGTGGTGACCCATTCGGTGCCCGTGCTCCAGCAGATGCTCGGCCGCCCGACGACCCGGGTCGTCGGGCTCGGTGGCGATCTCAACCCGGAGAGCAGGGCGTTCGTCGGCCCGATGACCGTGGAAGGGGTGGCCCGGCTGCGGGTGCGGCTCTTCTTTCTGGGCGCGGCGGCCCTGGACGAGCGCGGCATCTACGTCAGCACCGACCTGGAGCGCCCCACCAAGCAGGCGCTGATGGGCATAGCCGACGAGGTCGTGCTGCTGGTGGACCACTCCAAGGTCGAGGCGTCGGCACCGGTGCTGCTGTGCCCGTTGCAGGCGGTGAACACGCTGGTCACCGACGCGCACCCGGCCGCCGGGCTGGCCGCCGCCCTGGACCGGGCGGGCGTGCGGGTATGTGTCGCCGAAGGCGCGTCGGCGGCCTCCGGCACGGGCGGCTGACCAGCCTTCCGGTGCCTTTCGATGACCGAAGGGCCGCGGCGGGGGATCGACCTCGCCCGGCGGCCCGTTGCCGTACCCCGGTCACGCTGAGCTATTTCCAACAATCAATGTTGACAATAGAACATCGCGTTGTGAGACTCCCGCCATGACACTTGTGGAAACGAACGGGCGGTGACCATGGCACGCGTTGTCTTCGTCGGTGTCGCCACCGCCGACGCCATCGCCGTTGTGGACCACCACCCCACACCCGACGAGCGGATCATCGCGGACGATCTGGTGCACAGCGGTGGAGGCCCGGCCGCCACCGCCGCGGTGACAGCGGCCCGACTGGGCCTGCCGGTGGAACTGGTGTGCACCGTCGGGGACGATGCCCAGGGCCGCGGAATCGCGAGCGACCTCGCCGCCGAGGGCGTGGGGCTCCGTCACCTCCGGGTCGACCCCGACCTCCGTACGCCCGCCAGCGTGGTGCTCTCCAGCCGCCGGGAGACGGCACGGGCGATCTGCACCCTCCCCGTCCCCCCGTTGCAGCTGCAGCCCGAGGCCCGGGCCGCCGTACTGAAGGCCGACTGGGTACACGTGGACCACCTGGGCTGGCCGGCCGTCGCGGAACTGCTCGCCGACGTCCCGCCCGCGAAACGCCCCCGGCTCTCGGTGGACGACGGCAACCCCACCCCCAGCCTGTGCCGTCCCGCCGACGTACAGCTGTACGTACCGACAGTCGCGCGGCTCACCGACCGGTTCCCGGACACCACCGGCAGTGTCCCGGAGTCGGGTGCGCCCGCGGGCACCTCCCCCGTCACCGCACACGAAGCCGCACTGCTCGCCGCACCCGGCGCCGAGCGCGTGGTCGCCACCGACGGAGCGCGAGGTTCCATCGGCCGGGACAGCGACGGCTCCCTGCACCGGGCCGACGCCGTACCCGTCGACGTGGTCAGCACGCTCGGCGCCGGAGACGTCTTCCACGGCGCCCTGCTCACCGCCGTCGTCCGCGGCCTGCCGCTCCCCCGGGCGATGGCGTTCGCGGGCGAAGCCGCCGCCCGGTCCTGCCGTGCAGTCGACGGTCGCTCCGCGATCCCCAGCCGCCACGAGCTCACCGCACCGTGCGGTGAGGTGAAGGAGTCCGAGTGAACCTCCCTCCCTACGATCTCGCCACGCTCGCCCGCCCCTCCGGTGCGCTGGCCATGCTCGCCGTCGACCAACGCGAGGCGATGCGCCTGATGTTCGCCGAGGATTCCGCCCCCCAGCCCGACGGCTCGGTCCCCGGCCCGGTTCTGCGGTCGGTACCGGACCGGACCCTGACCGAGTTCAAGACGGCCGCTGCCCGCGCGCTCACCCCCTACGCCTCCGGCGTGCTGGCCGACCGCCAGTTCTGCTTCGACGCCCTGGTCCAGCAGCAGGCGGTCGCCCCCGGCTGCGGACTGATCGCGGCGGCCGACCGCTTCGTCCCCGGAAACGGCGAAGTGGTCACCGACGCGGTGATCGACGAGGAGGTGGATCCGCACACTGTCCGGGCACAGGGTGCGGTCGCCATGAAACTGCTGGTCATCTGGCGTCCGGACGGCTCTGCGAAGGACCGCAGGGGCATGGTGCGCCGCTTCGTGCGGCGCTGCCGGGAGGCCGGACTGGTGAGCATCATCGAGCCCGTCTCCCGCGCCCCGCGCTCCGGCCAGGACTGGGACCACAGCGCCGGCATCCTGGCCGCCGCGCGAGAACTGGGCGACCTGGGCGCCGACCTGTACAAGGGCGAGGTCCCGCTCGGCGGCCGGGGCTCCGACGAGGAGATCCGCTCGCGGTGCGCCGAACTCGGCGCCGCGCTCGCCTCCCCCTGGGTGGTGCTCTCCTCCGGCGTCCCCGCGGACGAGTTCCCGCGTGCCGTACGACTGGCCTGCGAGGCCGGCGCATCCGGCTTCCTGGCCGGGCGGGCCGTATGGCGCGGCTGCATAGGCGCTCCGGACCTGGAGCGGGCCCTGCGCGAGGACGCGGTCCCCCGACTGCGGCGGCTGGTGGACGTGGTGGACGAGACAGTCGCCGCGAAGGCGGGCTGACCGGTGTCCGCGACCGACAAGGAGACGGAGGAGAGACTGTCGATGAGTGCCCCCTACAGCGCTCCCACGGTCCTGATCGACGGGAAGTGGCGCAGCCGGGACGAACAGCTGGCCGTGCACGCCCCCGGCACCGGGGAATCGGTGGGCCACGTCGACTACCCGGACGCGGCCCAGGCCGTACGCGACGCCACCGCCGCCGGCGACGCGGCGGCCCGCGCGTTCGCCGACTGGTCGGCGAGCACCGCCAGGTACCGGGCGGACATCCTGTTGGAAGCAGCCCGGCTGATCCGGCAGCGGTCCGGCCGGCTGGCCCCGCTCCTCGCCGCGGAGGCGGGCAAACGGCTGCCGGAAGCCGAAGGCGAGATCGCCTTCTCCGCGGAGTACTTCCGCTGGTTCGCCGAGGAGGCCCGCCGCCCGGACGGCGCTGTGCTGCAGCACGAGGCCACGGGACGCCGCCACGTCGTGCTGAGGCGGCCGTCGGGCGTCGTCGCCAGCCTCACTCCGTGGAACTTCCCCTGCTCCATCCAGGCCCGGAAGCTGGCCCCGGCCCTCGCCGCCGGCTGCACCGTGGTGGCACGGGTATCGGAGAAGGCGCCGCTGGCCGTGACCGAGTTGCTGCGCTGCCTCACGGACGCCGGGATACCCGAGGGCGTCCTCAACCTGGTGCACGGCCCCGCCGCGCCCACCACCGAGGCCGTGCTCGACCACCCCGCGGTACGCGTCGCGAGCTTCACCGGCTCGACCGCCGTGGGGAAGCTGATCATGGAGCGGTGCGCCCGCCGCATCGTACGGCCCCTGCTCGAACTGGGCGGTGCGGCGCCGTTCGTCGTACTCGCCGACGCCGACGTGGACGCTGCGGTGGAAGGCGCTCTGCTCGCCAAGTTTCGCAACACCGGGCAGTCCTGCATCGCGGCCAACCGGTTCATCGTGCACACGTCCGTGTACGACACGTTCGTCGGCGAGTTCGTCCGCCGTGCCGACGCCCTGACCATCGGTGACGGCCTCGCCGCCCGCTGCCCCGACCTGGGGCCGCTGGCGGACGCGGACCGCGTCGCAGCCGTCCGCGGAATGGTGGACGGAGCACGGGAGCAGGGCGCCACGCTGCTCACCGCCGAACGCCCGGTACCGCGGACCGGCTGCTTCCTGGCGCCCGCGCTGCTGGCAGATGTTCCACCCGGCGCCGCGCTGGCCCGGGAGGAGGTCTTCGGTCCGGCGGCTGCCGTCTTCCGGGCACCGGACGAGGCAGCGGCGCTACGGCTCGCCAACGGCGCCGAGACGGGGCTGGCCGCCTACGTCTACTCCCGCGATGTCGGACGCTGCTGGACGTTCGCCGAGCGGTTGGAAGCAGGCATCGTCGGGGTCAACGAGGCGCTGCCCAGCGTGGCCTTCGCCCCGTTGGGAGGGATCAAGCAGTCCGGACTCGGGCGGGAGGGAGCCGCGGAGGGGCTGGCCGAGTTCACCGAATCGCGGTACCTCTCGCTGGGACTCTGACCCGTGGGCTCCCTCGTGCTGCCGGCGCTCGCCGGGGTCGGCGTGCTGGCCGGGGCGGCCACCCAGCGGGCCACCGGACTGGGCTTCGCGCTGGTTGCCGCTCCCTTCCTGGTCCAGGTGCTGGGCGCACGGGCCGGGGTCGGGCTGGCGAACCTGCTGTCGGCCACCCTGTGCGCGCTGGTGCTCCTGCGGACCTGGCGCGCGGTGGACTGGCGCCGGATGGCCTGGTTGTCGGTGCCGGGCCTGGCGGCCGTGCCCCTCGGGGCCCTCGTCGTCCGCACGCTGCCCGAGCCACCGCTGCTGGTCATGGTCGGCACCCTGGCGGTGGGCGCGATGCTGCTCGTGCAGTTCAACGAGCGGGCCGCCGCGCTGCGCGGCCGATCCGGGGCGGTGGTCGCCGGCGCCACGTCGGGCTTCATGAACGTCACCGCCGGGCTCGGCGGACCGATGATCACCGTGCACGCCCTCTCCGAGGGCTGGGACATGCGCCGCTTCGTGGCGACCGCCCAGGGATGTCTGCTCCTCACCAACTGCGTCTCCCTCACCACCAAGGGGCTCCCCGACATCCCGCCCACGGCGCTGACCGCCGCGGCCGCACTGGTGCTGACGGGGGCGGCGGCCGGCGAGTGGCTGGCCGCCCGGGTCGATCCGGCCCTGGTGCGACGCCTCGTGATCTCCGTCGCCCTGCTGGGCGGTCTCGCCGCCGTGCTGCGCGGCGCACTGCTGTGGTGACCGCCCAGGGCCGAGGTATGAGGCAGCCGAAGGGGGCGGGCGGCCGGACCGGTCGCGGTCCGGGGTCCGGGGTCCGGGGTCCGGGGTCCGGGGTCCGGGGTCCGGGAGCCCTGGGATCAGCCCTCCGGCGGGAAGCGGAGGACCGCGCCGACGCCGTCCGGCAAACCCGTGCCCGGCTGTACGACGGCCACCGAGGCACTTGTCTGCGCACCGGTCTTCAGCAGGAGAGCCTCGCGCTTGGCGTCCGTGCCCTGTTCGAAGAGCAGGGTGTCGACGGCGCCGTTCTCGGCGGCCTTCATCACCTCCGGGTCGCCCTTGGCCGCGAGCCGGTTCGCGCCGGCTTCCGCCAGGCGGCCGGCGTGCCGGGCCTCCGCCTCGGTGGAGTGCTGCGCGGCGATCCGCAGCACCTCGTCGAGGAGGACGGTCTCGGCACCGGAGTCACCGCGTCCGCCGCGGTCCGTCTCCTCCAGCAGCCCGGAGAAGTCGCCGGTGAGCTGTTCGCGAACGGCTGTACGGCCCTGTACCTCGCCGGCGAGCACGAGGATGTCCGGGTGGAACTCGGCGACAGCCGCGCCGACGGCCGCCGAGATCTCCTTGGCGTTCTGCCGCACGGCCTCGTCGGCACGCCGCTGGATCCGCCGGTGTGCGAGCGCACCCTCCCGTACGTGGTGCGGGCTCTCGACGGCGCCGCCCCGCACCTCCTCACGAGCCACCTCGTCCGGTTCGTGTTCGGCCGCGACGACCAGCCGCCGCAACTCGGCGTCCTCCTGGCCGGTGACGACCAGCAGCACCCGCACGGCCTGCGCCGCTTCCCGTACATGCGCACCGAGCTCCGGAAGCACGCCCGCGTAGGCCGTGTCGCCGCCCCCGAGGGCCGCGTCCCACGGCTCGTCGAGAACGACGCCGTCGCCCGCCGCGGCCACCAGGACCCGGCCGTTCGTCTGCGCTTCACCGAACTGGCCCGACTCCAGCGCCGCCTCCACGGCGTCCAGCGCCGAGGGGTCGGCGTGCTCGCTCTCGAGCCGCTCACGGAGGTTCTGCCAGCGGAGACGCACCTGCTTCTCCGCATCCTCGCCCGGAGCACGGCCCTCCAGGTAGACCGTCACGAACGGCCCCTCGTGCGTGTAGACGGATTTCAGCTCCTCGAGCTCCATGGTGTGCCCCAAAACAGTCTCCGTTGCTCGGTGTGTCCCGCGGGACCGGTGTACCCGCGGCTGACCTCGGCAGCTTCATGAGCCGCCGTCCGGCCTCCCTGTGTACCCTGCGGGCGCTGTGTAAACGTGCTGGTGAGAAGCGAGCTTCCGGATTCGTCCGTTCGCGGGTGGCATCCGCCCGATCAGCGGCTACCTCTCCGCCGCGGCCTCGCGACGCACGTCGCCCCCCTTCGCCTTCCCGGACATCCCGTCCATCCTGGGGAGAGCCACGGGGGAGGGCCGAAGGGGATGTCATGACGTCAGCACACGCTGCCGGTCGTGCACCGCGACCTCAAGCCGGCGAACGTCATGACCGGAGCCGATGGCGCCGTCGCAGTGATCGACTTCGGCATCGCCAAACCTCTGCTCGCCGACGCCACCCGCTATACGGCACACGGCTCCACTCTGGGCACCCACGGCTATCTCGCCCCCGAGCAAACACCTGGAGCGGACCCCCACCGCGCGCACCGACGTGTACTGCTTCGGCTGCCTCTTCTCCGAACTCCTCACGGGCCCCGTTCCCCCTGGGCGAGGAATCCGGCCTGACCGAGAAGCACCTCAGCGAAACTCCCCTGCCTCCGAGCCTGTACCGCCCGGCATCCCCGACCCACTCGACGACCTGGTCCTGGACATGCTGGCCAGGCAGCCCGGCCAGCGCCCGACAAGGGCGCAGGCCCTGGCTGTTCTCGCTCCGCTCGCGCCTCGCCCGGGTGACGCGGAGCCCCAGCCGCGGACCCACCCGGACCCCACTGCTCCCCTGCGCCTACGGGAGGGAGAGGCCGCGGCAGCGGTGCGAAGCGACTGCGTGCGGGCGAGGAAGAGCGCATCTCGCCGCAGCCGGTTACCAGTCCTCAGGCAGCGAGCACCGTGATCTGCTGCTCCTCGGTCGTCCACCCGGCCGCAGGGTTCGGGGTTCATCACGGCGCGGTCGTGCTGTCGCAGAGGGCCTGATACCCCTGGAAGATGTCCGCGAACCCCACCGTGGTGATCTCTTCGCGCGTAGGGGTGCTGGCACTTCCATGGAGTTCGTCCAGCCGCAGGTCGCGGAACCCGGCGGCCTTGCGGCAGAGTTCACGGGCGAAGCGGCCGTTCCCCAACTGATCCACGAGATCACCGGCCACGGCCTGCTTGCAACAGGCTTCGAGTGCGCTGGCGGCGTCCTCGTCCAGGACGTCGCCCTGGGACTCCAGGACGCCGGAGGCGATCTGCACGAGCTCATCGGCGGAGTAGGAAGGAAATTCGACCCGCGTGGTGAACCTGGAGGCCAGCCCCGGATTGCTCGCGATCAGGTCGGCCATTTCCTGCGGGTAGCCTGCCAGGACCACGACGAGCCGGTCTCGATCGTCCTCGGCGCGCTTGAGGAGGACTTGGAGTGCTTCCGCTCCGAAGGCGTCGCCCCCCAAGTAGCCGCTGTTGGACAGCGCATATGCCTCGTCGATGAACAAGACCCCGTCGAGGGCCGAGTCGATCACCTTGCTCGTCTTGATGGCCGTCTCCCCGAGGACTTGACCCACCAGATCGACCCGCTGTGCTTCGACCACCAGGCCCTTCTCGAGCAGCCCAAGTCCGGCGAACGCCTTGCCGATCACTCGGGCCACCGTGGTCTTCCCCGTGCCCGGAGGTCCCGCGAACACGAAATGCTGCGGAGCCGAGGACGAGGGAAGTCCCTGTTCTCGCCGGACGGCGGCCATGCGCAACTGTGCGACGAGCGTGCGTAGTTGTTTCTTGATGGAGTCGAGGCCCACCATGCCGTCCAGCAGGGTCATGGCTTCCGCCAGCAACAGCTCACGTGCCTGAGCGTCGGCCGGATGCCCGGCGTCGGGGACAGCGTCAGGCGCCGCCGCCTGCCGACTCGGGGCTGCCTTGGCCTGTACGGGGACAGCCTGTGCACGAGCGGCCACATCGGCGAAGTCGGGGAAGCAGCGGAAGGCATACTGGAATTGGCGCAGCGCCTCTTCCTTCTGCCCCAGCCCTTCGTGTGCCAGCCCTCGGAAGTAGGCGACCTCGCCGGCGAACCGCCCCTCCTTGCCCAATACCTTCGGGAGCGGGGCAAGCGCGTTGAGTGCCTCATGGAAGACGTGCTGCTCGACCAGCGCTCTCGCCACGTACAGCTGGGCTTCCTCGCGGAAGAACCTGTCGGCGATCCCCCGTGAGAAATCCAGCACGAGCGGCCAGTTCTGATCGAGGAAGGCGTACCGTGTGGCCGCGAACCGTGTCTCGTCGCAGTCGAGATGTGCGGTCGAAAGTGACTGCCACGCCTGCTCCAGACAACCCGCGTCCAGGAGTCTGGTGACGACGGCCAGCCAGAGGTCGCGAGCTGTCTGAAGCCGGAAGGTCACGTAGGCGCCGAGGTCGAAGCGGGACTCCAGCGGCATTCTGTGCTTCCTGCGCAGGGCGCCGAAGGAACTGTGGTTCCGCGACATGGCGTCGACCGCTTCGGCCTGACGATGCCCGGTGGCGTGCAGACCCAACCAGGCATCAGCGGCCGAGGGATCGTGCTCGATCGCCTCTTCGAAGCGAATCGCCGCCCAGTCCGGACGCCCTTGGCGCAGGAACCCGATGGCCTCCGTCCACCGGCGCTCGCACTTCCGGGCAGAATGCCGCGGCGACGCCGCTCCCTGCATTGCTTCTCCTCTTCGCGAAAGCAGTTGGACTGTCGTTCCCGGGCGAAGTATTTCACCCATGGAGCATCTTCCACGGCCCGCTGCCGGTGGACCACTGGCCGCCCCGACGTTGAGCCGTCCCTCCGAGGTCGAGCCGCCCGCGGCGTCGGGCGGCTCGGTCCCGCCCGCTCAGTCGGCGCCGATGCGATTCCAGAACTGGTGGGTGAGGCCGCTCGCCGAGGTCACGGATTCGACGGTGAAGCGGTCCTCGACTCCGGCGAGCCCGTCCCACATCGAGACCCCGGCGCCGAGGACGACGGGCACGGTGACCAGGTGCATGAAGTCGATCAGGTCGGCTGCCAGGAACTGCCGGACGGTGGTGGGGCCGCCGCCGATCCGGATGTCCCGGTCGCCGGCCAGGTCCCGGGCGTGGGCGAGGGCGTCCTCAGGGGTGGCGTCGAGGAAGTGGAAACTCGTCCCGTTGTCGAAGGAGATGGGGGCACGCCGGTGGTGGGTGAGCACCACCACGGGCGTGTGGAAGGGGGGCGCGTCGCCCCACCAGCCTCGCCAGTCCTCGTCGGTCCACTCGCCGATCTGCGGGCCGAACTTGCCCCGGCCCATGATCTCCGCGCCGATGCCCTGGCCCCAGGTGCTCGTGAGAGCGCGGTCGAGGGTGATCGGCGCGTCCACGGTGTCCACACCGTGGATGAACCGTCCGTCGAAACGTGCGAACAGTGCTCCGGCCTCCCCGATGGGCTTGTCGAGCGTGATCGTCTCACCTGCGCTGTAGCCGTCGAGCGAGACGTTGAAGTTGTGCACGCGGACCCTGGCCATGCGACCCTCCGAATAGTGCTTGCTAAATGCAACTGGACGAGGGAAGCCTATGATGCAGGAGTTGCATGTCGCAATCGCTCAGGAGGTACGTGTTGCGCGAGAAGCCGCGTTCGGGGTGCGCGATCAACGCCGCACTGGAGGTCCTGGGAGACCCCTGGACGCTGATCGTGCTGCGTGACGTGATCTTCGGCGGACGGCGGCACTTCCGGGATCTGCAACTCCGGAACGAGGAGGGGATCGCGTCCAACATCCTCGCCGGACGCCTGCGGAAGCTCGTCGAGACGGGGCTGCTCACCCGCGACGACGCCACGCGTGGCCAGAAGGCGACCTACACCCTCACCGAAGCCGGTATCCAGACCCTCCCGGTGATGGCCGCGCTCGGGACGTGGGGGGTACAGCACCGGCCCACGACCCCGGAGCTCGCGGTGCGCGCCCGCATTCTCGCGGACGGTTCCCCGGAACTCGTGGAGGACCTCATGGACGAACTGCGCGAGATCCATCTCGGCATCGCCCGCGAGAACCCGAAGAGCCCCAGTGCTTCCGAACGCTTGCAACAGGCCTACGAAGCCGTGCGGTCACAGGAGTCCCAGGCCGGCTGACCGCCGCCCCGGGCGTCGCCGGGTGACCACTGGCCTGTCGGCGCCATCGGGTTCACGCTGGAGAGGAGAGGAGGCTGTCATGCCGGCAACTCCGCAACTCGACGACGAGCTCGTCAGGGAACTGATCGGCGACGCGGTCGCCGCCCCCTCCATGCACAACGCCCAGCCGTGGCGCTTCGTCTACCACCGCACCGCGCACGTGGTCGACCTCTACGCGGACAGGCTGCGGGCCATGCCGACGGCGGATCCGGAGAACAGGGCCCTGCACATCGGATGCGGTGCGGCGCTGCTCAACCTCCGGGTGTCGGCATGGCACGCGGCCCTGCGGCCGGTGGCGACCGTGCACAGCGCGGCCGACACGGCCGAGCCGCTGGCCACGGTGCGCCTGGAACGTGCCGCTCCGCAGGAGATCGACTACGACCTCGCCGGACTCCAGGGGGCCGTCTCCCTACGTCACACCAGCCGCTACCCCTACGCCGAGACCCCCCTCCCGGACCCGCTGCGACAGCGTCTGGCCGACCAGGCGCGGAGCGAGGGCGCGATGCTGAGCTTTCCTTCCGGCTGGCATCTGGAACTGGTACTCGACGTGATCGAGGACGCCGAGTCGGAGTCGCGCTTCACCGGTGACCCCGACGAGCAGAAGTGGGTGCGCACCGGCGCCGACGCCTCGGACACCACACGGGACGGGATCCCCGAGTACAGCCTCGGCGCACGCAGGCGGGAGGGCAGGGCGCCGGTCCGGGACTTCGCCCGCGGCCACGCCGAGACCGACCGCGGGTCGGCGGCCTTCGAGCGGATGCCGCAGCTCGCGGTCGTCTCCACCCGCGAGGACCGGCCGCTGGACTGGGTGGCCGCCGGGCAGGCCATGGAGCGCGTGCTGCTGCTGGCCACGCGGGAAGGTGTGGTCGGCTCGTTCGCCACCCAGGCCCTGGAACGGCAGGAGCTGCGCTGGCTGCTGCGGGATCCGGTGGCGGGTGCGGGCCCGGTCCAGATGATCATGCGGCTGGGGTATGGGCCGATGGGGGCGCACACTCCCCGGCGTTCCGTCCGGGACGTCCTGGACACAGTTCCCTGAGCGATTCGAGGGATATGGCCATGAGCACCATGAGGGCCCCGGCCGGCCGGGCTTCGCCGTCCGGGCGCTGCACGCAGCCTTCGCCGCGCACCGTCGGTGACGTGATGACGCACACCGTCGTCGCCGTGGGAAGCACCGCGGGTTTCAAGCAGATCGTCAGGACGCTGCGCGAGTGGCGGGTCGGTGCCGTGCCCGTACTCGAAGGCGACGGCCGGGTGATCGGCGTGGTCTCCGAGGGTGATCTGCTTCCCGCACCGGACGCGGCGCGCGCGCGTCCGCCTCCGGGAGCGGACGCCGGGGTGCACGGCGCGGCGAACCGGCAGCGCGGCTCGGCGGCGGATCTGATGACGAGCCCCGCGGTGACGGTGCGGAGCGGTACCCGGGTGGGCGAGGCCGCCCGCACCATGGCGGGCAGGAAGCTGAAGAGTCTCCCGGTGATCGACGGAGACGGCAGGCTGATCGGCATCGTGAGCCGCGCGGACGTGCTCAGCGTCTATCTCCGTTCCGACGAACAGATCGCGCAGGCGGTGCGGGAGGAGATCCTCGCACCGCTGTCCGGCGCCGTGGGCGAACTGCGGGCCGAGGTGCACGACGGCGTCGTCACCCTGTCGGGTCAGGCGTCGGATCCCGAACTGGTTCCGCTGGTGGTCCGCACGGTGCTGGCCCTCGAAGGGGTCGTGGACGTGCGGGTCAGCGGAGGCTGAGCCCCCGGGTGCCCGGTGACCTCGCGCGGACCGCGAACGTGCCGGTGCTCTTGCACCCCCGCCGATTCGTGCGGAGCGAGGCACGGACGGCCGACGTACCCCGGTGCACGCGCACCCGGTGAGACAAGGAGGCCGGAGCAGATGAGGCACAGGACAGTACGCGACCTGATGACCCGCCCCGCGGTGTGTGTCAACCCCGGTACCGGGCTGAAGGAGACCGCCCGGCTCATGGCCGAGCACGACATCAGCGCGGTGCCCGTCGTCGACGAGAACGAGAAGCCGGTCGGGATGGTGTCGGAGGGCGTCGTACGGGTGCGGGGGCGGATCGGCGCACACGACTCGCCGGAACTCCTGGAGCGGCTGTGCCGGGCCGTCGACGGGGTGGTCGATGTCCGACTCGACCTCGGCGGGCCGGAACAGGCACCGGCGGCGGCCTGACCCGCACGACCGGTCTGCTCGTCGGTCTCGGGTGACCACGCCGTCCCGGCAGAACGGCACCGGTGGACAGGGTCCGGACCGGGCGCGAAGCTGGCGATGAGCCCCCTGCCCGGAATGAAGGGCATGGCGGTCATACCGGTCTTGGTGAAAGAGGGTGCGGAATGGGCCCGAGCTTCACGGTGGGCCTCGACGGCTCACCCGAGAGCGCGGCGGCTGCCCGGTGGGCAGCGGGTACCGCGCAGCGCTGGGAGTCGGCCCTGCGCCTGGTGGCGGTCCGGACGGGGCCGGACGGCGCCGCTCCGGACCGGGAACCGGAGGAGCGGGCGGAGGCGGCACGGGAGCCGGAGGGACAGGCGGAGGCGGCGCCGAAGCTCGGCGCCCGGGCGGAAGCGTCCGACGTACTGCCGACCGTCGCGGCCCAGCTGCGCGCCGAACACCCGGCCCTGCAGATCAGCACCTCGGTGCTGGAGGGGGCCGCAGCGCGGGTCCTGACGGAGCTGTCGGGCGACACCGAGTTGCTGGTGCTCGGCTCGCGCGGGCCGGGCGCCGTGCACGGCTTCCTCGTCGGCTCGGTCGCCCTCCCGGTGGCCGCCCACGCCCGGTGCCCCCTCGTCCTCGTCCGGGACTCCTCCCGTGCGGACGAGAGCGCCGGGCCGCGGACCGCCGAGCCCACGGAGCGGGCCTCCACACCCCCGGCACCCGGCGTGGTCGCGGGCTTCGACGTGCGGGAACCGGCCGCGGATCTGCTGGAATTCGCCTTCGCGGCAGCTCGGAGGTGGAGCGTACCGCTGACGGTCCTGCACGGGTGGGAGCCGCCGCCCGTCTACGGGGCGCGACCGCTGCCGCTGGCCGCGTCGGCGCTGGAGGACGTGCTGGGCGAACGCGCGGCGCTGCTGAAGCAGGCGGTGGAGCCGTGGGCCGAGCGCTATCCCGAGGTGGCGGTGGACGCACGCGCCGTCCTGGAGCAGCCGACGGTGCTGCTGACGCGGGCCGCCGCCCAGGCCCGGCTGCTGGTCGTGGGGCGGCGGGTCCGCACCGCCCGGCTGGGCACGCACATCGGCCCCGTGACCCACGGGGTCATGCACCACGCGTCCGCTCCGGTCGCCGTGGTACCGCATCCCTGAGGCCCGTGTCCTCGGCGTCCTCGGCGTCCGCGGGCGCCCTGCCGAGGCGGCGTGGGAAGGCGGGCGCGGCGCGGCGACCGCGCGGGTCAGGGCTCCCGGTCCGGGCCGGGGACCACGGCGACCGGGCAGGGGGCGTACTGCAGCATCGCGCTGCTGACCGACCCCAGCCGCAGCCCGGGGAAGCCGCCTCTCCCCCGCGAGCCCACGACCAGGAGTCCCGCACCGGCGGCCGCGTCGAGCAGGGTCTGCCGGATGCGCCCGTTCACGCTCCGCCGCTCGACGGACACTTCCGGGCAGCGCTCGGCCCAACCGGCCAGCGCCTCGGCGAGCAGGCGCTCCTCGCCGTCCCGCAGCTCCTCCACGACCTCCGCGATGGATCTGGTGGGGTCGGTGTGCGGAAGCGTGGGCACGCTCCACTCCGTCCACGCGTGCAGCGCGAGCAGGTCCGTCTCGTGCACGGCCGCCTCCTGGAAGGCGAAGGCGGTCGCCGCTTCGGCGGCGGGCGAACCGTCCACTCCGAGCACCACCGGGCCGGTCGGCGGCCGCGAGGAGCGGGCCACCAGCACCGGGGTCCGGGCGACGGCGGTCAGATGGCGGGTGACCGAGCCGAGCAGTCCGCTCGCGACCCGGCCGTGTCCGCGGCTGCCGACCACCGTCAAAAACGCCTCCGCTCCGAGTTCCGCCAGCAGGGAGCGGGCGTCGTCCGTCGAGAGCGCGGTCTCGACCGCGATGCCCGGTGCCAGGTCCTCGGCCCGGGTCCGTGCTTCGCGCAGGATGCTCTCGCCGCGCTCGCGCAGCGCGGGTGGACTGCTCTCGTGGAGCAGCATGGCCGGGCCCGGTGGCGGCGGCCGGTCCACGGCGTGGGCGATCACCAGTCGCCGGCCGTGCGCCGCGGCTTCCCCGGCGGCCAGTGCCAGCGCCGCTCCGGCCGGCTCGGAACCGTCCGTGCCGACGACGACCGGGGCGCCGTTCACCACGACGCTCCGCGGCGCGGGTACGGGGTCCGACTGGTCATGCTGGCTCCCTGCTGTCGTGGCGCCGGGCAGCTGGCCGGGGCGCCGAACACGTCGCCGGGACGCCGGACGCGCCACACGGAGAGCGGGCGGCTCACCGGCCCGGCCTCCCGGCGGTGGAGGCCCGGGAGCCCTGCCGTCGCCCGTCGTACCCCGGAACGGCCCTGGTCCCGGAGAGCCGGGCTGGACGGGGCCCGGATCGCCCGGCTCCTGGACGGAACGTTCCCGTCCCGGGCGGCCGGCGGCAACCGGACCGGTGCCTGTCGCCCAGCGCTCACCCGTCCGGGTCAACACCGGGCTGTCCGTCCGCGCCCGGATCCGGTGGCCCGCGCCTGCCGGAGGCAGCATCCCCGCGTCTCCCCGCGTGCCGTCCGCGCGGGGCGGGGCGAGGATGGCGGGGCGGAGGGGAATCGACCGTCCGGGGGTCTCGGACGGCAGCGGACCGACGCGGCGGGAGGCCCCGCATGAACGAGGTCGTGGTCGGGGTGGACGGCTCGGAGGAGAGCACACGGGCCGCCCGGTGGGCGGGGCGGGAGGCCGAGGCGCGCGGGGCCGTGCTGCGCATCGTGACGGCTGCCGGGCCCTGGGCGACGCCGGCGCCCGAAGGCGGCCCGGCGGCGGGTCCGTCGTGGCCGCGGGAGAACACCCGCGCGGCGGCGCAGGCGGCGCAGGACGCGGCCGCCGGGCTCACCGTACGGGAAGAGGTGGTCGGTGAGCGGCCGGTGAAGGCGCTGCTGACCGCCGCGCGGGAAGCGGACATGCTGGTGCTCGGCTCCCGGGCACTCGGGCCCGTGACCGGGTTCGTCCTGGGGTCGGTCGGACTGTCGGTGGTGGCCCACGCGACGCTGCCGGTGGTGGCGGTCCGGGACGGCGAGGCGGGCGCCTCGGCCCCGGTGCTGGTCGGGGTGGATGTCACGCACGACTGCGACCCGGTGCTCGGCTTCGCCTACGAGACGGCCCGGCAGCACGGTGTGGGGGTCCGGGTGCTGCACGCCTGGAGCGTCCAGCACCAGTACGCCTATCCCTCGGCGTTGCCGGACCCGACGGCTGTCGACCGGGCCGAAGCCGCGGCGGGGCGCGCGGTGGAGGAGGTGCTGGAGCCGTGGCGGCAGCGGTGCCCGGACGTCGAGACGCGCACCATCCTGGCCCTCGGCGCTGCCGCGCCGTTCCTCCTGGACGAGAGCAGCAGCGCCGCGCTCCTGGTGACGGGACGCCGGACCCGGGGGCACCCGTTCCCCACCCGGATCGGGCCCGTCACGCACGCGGCGCTGCACCACGCGGCCTGCCCCGTGGCAGTCGTCCCGCACCGCTGATCCGCATCCGCTCCCGCGCTCCCGCGCGGGCGTGTGGTCCGGCCCGCCGGGGTCCCGGTGCGCGTCACCGCGGGCGCCGGCACGGTGGCCGCCTCCCGGCCGCTCTGTTTACCTGGAACCGGGCCGGGTCGCCGGGCCGGGCCGGTGGCGGGATCCCGCGGTACTGCACGGAGGCTGGGACCATGCCGGGGAACGAACCTCCGCACGACGAGTGGACCTGGAGCTACGAGGGGTACTCGCCGGAGCAGGAACGGCTCAGGGAGGCCCTGTGCACCCTGGGCAACGGCTACTTCGCCACCCGGGGCGCCGCGCCCGAGGCCGAGGCCGACGCGCACCACTACCCGGGGACGTACGCCGCCGGCTGCTACGACCGGCTCACCTCGCGCGTCTCGGGCCGGCAGGTCGAGAACGTCGAGAACGTCGAGAACGAGGACATGGTCAACCTGCCCAACTGGCTGCCGCTCCGCTTCCGCGCCCGCCCGGACGGCGACGGGACCGAGCCGCCCTGGTGGGCGCCGGACCGGCCCGGGCTCCTGGAGCACCGGCAACTCCTCGACCTGCGGGGCGGAGTCCTCTCCCGGCAGGTGCGGTACCAGGATCCGGCTTCCGGGCACCGGCTGCGGGTGGAGCAGGAGCGCATCGTCCACATGGGGGAACCGCACCGGGCCGCGCTGCGGACGACGTTCACCGCGGAGAACTGGTCCGGGGAGCTGGAGGTGGAGGCCGGGCTGGACGCGACGGTGACCAACAGCGGCGTCGAGCGGTACCGGAACCTCTCCGGTGCGCATCTGACCGCGGCGGAGGCGGGTTCCGCCGGGGAGCACACCGTCTGGGTGCACTGCCGCACCCGTACCTCCCACCACACGATCGCGGTCGCCGCGCGCCTGGGGTGCTCGGCCGGCGACGGCCGCATCGGGGTGACCGCGCTGGAGGACGGCCGCGCCCGGCAGCGGCTCGTCCTGACTCTGCGTCCGGGCGAGAGCGTGCACGTCGACAAGACCGCGGCCCTCTACCGCAGCGGGGACCGGGGGATCAGCGCCCCCCCTACCGCGGCGCTCGAGGCGGTCGCGTGCGCCCCCGCGTTCCCGCGACTGCTGGAGTCGCACCGGCTCGCCTGGCGGCACCTGTGGGAGCGGGCGCATCTGGAGGTGCCCGGGGAGACAGGGCGCATCCTGCGGCTGCACCACTTCCACGTGCTGCAGACCCTCTCCCCGCACACCGCCCAGCTGGATGTGGGGGTGCCCGCCCGCGGACTGCACGGTGAGGCGTATCGCGGGCACGTCTTCTGGGACGAGCTCTTCGTGCTCCCCTACCTGAACCTGCACTTCCCCGAGGTCTCCCGCGCCCTGCTCGCCTACCGGCACCGCCGGCTGCCCGCGGCCTGCCGGAACGCCGGGGCGGCCGGGTACGCGGGGGCGATGTATCCGTGGCAGAGCGGCAGCGACGGACGCGAGGAGGCCCAGACCCTGCACCTCAACCCGGAGTCCCGGCGCTGGCTGCCGGACCACTCCAGGCTGCAGCGTCACGTGGGAGCGGCCGTCGCCTACAACGTCTGGCGTTACGCGGAGGCCACCGGGGACCGGGAGTTCCTGCACACGCAGGGCGCCGAGATCCTGCTGCAGATCGCGCGCTTCTGGTGCAGCGCCGCCGGGTACGAGGCGGCCGACGGGCGCTACCACATCCGGGGCGTACTGGGCCCGGACGAGTACCACGACGCGTATCCCGGCAGCGAACGGCCGGGGATCGACGACAACGCCTACACCAACGCGGCCGCCTCCTGGGTGCTCACCCGGGCGCTGGAACTCGTCCGCGGTCTCCCCCACCCGCGGCGGGACCACCTGCTGGCCGAACTGGGGCTCACCGCGGCGGAGCTGGACCGCTGGGAGGAGGTCTCGCGGCGGCTGTGCATCCCCTTCCACGGCGGGGTGATCGACCAGTTCGACGGCTACCACGCGTTGGCGGAGCTCGACTGGCAGCGCTACCGCGACCGGTACGGCGACATCCGGCGGCTCGACCGCATCCTGGAGGCGGAGGGGGACTCCGTCAACCGCTACCAGGCGTCCAAGCAGGCCGACGTCCTCATGCTGGGCTATCTCTTCCCGCCGCGGGAACTGGCCGCCCTCTTCCGGCACCTGGGGTACCGCGTCGACGAGGAGACCTGGGACCGCAGCGTCGACCACTACCTCTCCCGTACCAGTCACGGCTCCACGCTCAGCGGACTGGTCCACGGCTGGCTGCTGTCCAGGGAGCAGCGGCCCGAGGCGTGGCGCTATATGCAGGAGGCGCTGCAGGGTGATGTGTGCGACCTGCAGGGCGGTACCACCCCGGAGGGCGTCCACCTGGGCGCCATGGCCGGCACCCTCGACCTGGTCCAGCGGGGCCTGACCGGGCTGGAGGCACGGAACGGCACGCTCCACCTGGCGCCTGCCTCCGTCCCCGAACTGTGCAGCTACGGCTTCACCATCCGCTTCGGCGAGCACTGGGGCGTACGCATCCGGCTGCGGAAGGACTTCCTGGAGGTGAGCCTCCCGTCGGCGGAGCGGTCTGCGCTGCGGGTCGCCCTCGGCGGGCACACCGTCCTCGTCGCCCCCGGCGAGAGCCGCACCATCAGCCTGACGGAGCCACCACGCCCTTGAGCAGCGTGCGGCCGAGGGGCGCCGGGCCCCGCCGGGCGTACCGTTCGGGGCCGGTGGATGCGGGGCGCCGGGGCCGGGTCGCGGGTGTCAGTCCCGGTAGTCGGGGGCGATGCGCTCGACCAGCCGGAGCAGCGCGGACCAGGCGAGGGCGTAGCCCTGCTCGTCCTGGAGGTCGGACTCGTCGTCCTCGCCGGAGAGCTGGCGCGCGGTGCGTTCGCAGACATCGGAGGGCGGCAGGGTGAGCCGGGCTCCGCCGGACCGGGCCGAGAGCTGGATCTCGCACGCCTTGTCCAGGTAGTACATGCGCAGAAACGCCTGGGCGGGGGTTTCGCCGACGGTGAGCAGGCCGTGGTTGCGCAGGATCATGGCCGGGTGGCCGCCGAGGTCGGCGACCAGGCGCTGCTGCTCGGCGAGGTTGAGGGCGACGCCTTCGTAGTCGTGGTAGCCGATCCGGCCGTGGAACTCCATGGAGATCTGGTTCACCGGCAGCAGGCCCTGTTCCTGGGCGGCGACGGCGCATCCTGCCCTGGTGTGGGTGTGCAGCACGCAGTGCGCGTCCGGGCGGGCGGCGTGCACGGCGCTGTGGATGACGAATCCGGCCGGGTTGACCGGGTGGGGGGACTCCTCGACGGCACGGCCGGACAGGTCGATCTTGACGAGGTTCGAGGCGGTGATCTCCTCGAAGAGCAGGCCGTAGGGGTTGATCAGGAAGTGCTGTTCGGGTCCGGGGAGGCGCACCGATATGTGCGTGAAGATCAGGTCGGTCATCCGGAAGTGCGCCACCAGCCGGTAGACCGCGGCGAGTTCGCGGCGCAGCCGCAGCTCCTCCGCGGAGACGGTGCGGGCGGCCTGGTCGGGGCGGGTCGTCGGGGCGGTCACAGGGTGCCTCCTTCGGGGGCGGGATCGATAACGCGGGTGACAGGGGCGGCGGGCGTGGCGGGCGTGACGACGGGGGTGAGGGGCTGTCCCGTGCGGTGCCAGGCGACGACGTTCTCGGCCGGGCGCTCGACGTAGGTGCGGCGCGCGGCGTCGGAGAGGAAGGCCATGTGCGGGGAGAGCAGCAGCCGCGGATGGGTGCGCAGCGGGTCGTCCGGCGCGGGAGGTTCGGTGGGGAGGACGTCGAGGGCGGCCCCGGCGAGTCGTCCGCCGTCGAGCGCTGCCAGCACCGCGGTGTGGTCGAGCAGGCCGCCGCGTGCGACGTTGACCAGGAAGCTGCCCTCCGGCAGCCGGTCGAGCTCGGCGCTGCCGATGAGGCCACGGGTGGCGTCGGTGAGCGGGGCGTGCAGGGACAGCACGTCGCTGGCGGCCAGCAGGGTGGCCAGGTCGGTCCGCCGGAAGGCGGCGGGCCCGCGCGGGGGGCGGTCCAGCGGATCGTGGGCGAGGACGCGGCCGAAGAGCGGCGCGGCCAGTTCGGCGAGCCGGGTGGCGATGCGGCCGGTGCCCACCAGGCCGAGGGTCAGCTCGCCGGGCCGCCGGGGCAGCCGCGGCAGGTCGCCGGTCCAGCCGCCGCGCCGCACCGTCGCGTCGGCCTGCGGAAGCTCCCGGATCAGCGACAGGGCGGCGGCGAGCGCGTGGACGGCGACCTCCTCGGTGGCCGCGCCGGGGAGGTTGCACACCCACACGCCGCGGGCGCGGGCCGCCTCGGTGTCGACCATGTCGTAGCCGGCCGAGCAGGTGGCCACGATGCGCAGCGCCGGGAGCCGGTCGAGGAGGTGGGCGTCGATGCGGGCGTATCCGACGAGCAGGGCGACCGCGTCCGCCGCCGCCCGGGCGATGGCGTCCGGGGCCGGGCTGTCGGCGATCCGCACCTCGAAGCCCGCCTCGGTCAGCTTCGCCACCCCGGGGGCCGGGTCCAGATCGTCGGGGTCGGTGAAGACGGCGAGCGGCGGGCCGGTCATGTCGTGCTCCTGGTCGGTGTGTCGGTCGGGTGCGGTCGATAGGCGACGGCGGTCGGTCCGTCGCGAGCGGTCGAGGCCGGTCGCCGGCTCGGGCCGGCGGCGCGGCCTCAGACGCCGGCGGCCGCCGGGCTGCCGGCCGCGGGGCGCTCCGCGGTCGCCGGGCGGTCCGGGTGCTCGCCCGCCAGGCGCCGGCGCCACGCGTCGACGACGGCTTCCTCGGTCGGCCTGGTGGCGAGGCTGACGACCACGTAGGCGACCAGGCCGGCGAGCAGGCCGTAGTAGATCGGCTCGTTGGCGAGAAGCCCGTCGGACACCATAAAGGCGATCACCGTGCCGCCGCCCGCGACCATCGAGGCGAGGGCGCCCTGGAGGTTGCCGCGCCGCCAGACCAGGCCGCCGAGCACGGGTATCAGCAGACCACCGACGAGCAGGTCGTAGGCCACGGTGAGGGCCGCGATGACGTCGCCGAGGAGGCAGGCGAGGGCCATGGACACCACGCCGAGGACGGCGACGGCGACCCGGTCGGCGGCGACGCCGCCGGACTCCTCGCCCGGTGCGGGGTCGCCGCTCCGGGGGCGGACCAGACGGCGCAGCCGGACCCAGACGTCGTGGTGCGCGACCGTGGCGGAGGCGATCAGCGCACCGCTGGCCGTGGACATCATCGCGGAGAGGGCGGCGGCCAGGACCAGTCCCTTGACCCCGGCGGGCAGGGCGTGCTGGACGATGGCGGCGAACGCCTGGTCGGCATCGGCGAGCCGCGGGTGGAGCGTCTTGGTGGCCATGCCGATGACGGCGCCGGCCACGGCGTAGACCAGGCAGTAGGCGCCCGCTGCGGTGCCTCCCCAGGCGGCGACCCGGTCGCTGCGCGCGGTGAAGACCCGCTGCCAGATGTCCTGACCGATGAGCATGCCGAAGCTGTAGATCAGCACGTAGGTGAGGATGGTCTGGCCGCCGATGGAGGCCGGGGAGAGGTAGCCGTGCGGCAGCCGGTCGGCCATGGCGGCGAAGCCGCCGGCCTTGACGACGGCGATGGGCAGCAGCAGGAGGAGCACACCCACGCTCTGGACGACGAACTGCACCATGTCGGTGAGCGTGATGGACCACATACCGCCGAGGACGGAGTAGCCGACGACGATCGTGCCGCCGATGACGATCGCGGCCCACCGCGGTACGTCGAACAGCACGTCGAAGACGCTGGCGTAGGCGATGGTCGAGGTCACGACCAGCATGAGCGTGTACATCCACATCACCACGCCGGAGATGACGCTGGCGGCGTCCCCGTACCGCAGCGAGAGCATCTCGGCGACGGTGTACACGCGCAGTCGGGCGATCCGGGCGGAGAAGAAGATGCTCAGCGCCAGCAGCCCCAGCCCGATGGCCAGCACCATGGCGGCGCCGGAGATGCCGTAGCTGTAGCCCAGGGCCACCCCGCCGACGGTCGAGGCGCCGCCGAGCACGATGGCGGCCATCGTGCCCGTGTACATCAGCGGCCCGAGCCGCCGCCCGGCCACCAGGAACTCGCTTCTGGACGCTGCGCGCCTCCTGCCCCACCAGCCGGCGCCGACCAGGCCCAGCAGGTATGCGGTCATGACGAGGTAGTCGACGGCCATCAGGTCCTCCGATTCGCTGCGGCGCACGCCGGGGAGCGGCGCCGAGTGGCTGCTGTGCGGGGGGCAGCGGCTGCGCGCCGGGCCGGGAGCGGGCGGACACGGCAGTGCTGACGGGGGGGATGCCGGGGCGGGGGTGATGCCCTGCTGGTGGGAGAACCTATCGGCGGTCCGCACGGCGCTGAAGTGTAGGATCTGTCCAAGATGAGCTCGCCCATTGGAGGAATCCCGCACTTCCGGGCGCCGCGGGGCTGGGAGGAGCACTGCTCATGGCCGGGACCGAGCAGTTCGCCGTTCCCCTCAGCACGCTGCTCGGCGACCCCGCGCTGGGCCTGACCCGGATCGCCGGTCCGGCCGAGGACCGCCTCATCAGCACGGTCGGCACCACCGAGGTCGAGGACCCGGTACCCTACCTCGTCGGCGGTGAGCTCCTCCTCACCGCCGGGGTGCGGCTGCCGTCCGGGCCGGACGGCATCGAGGAGTACGTGTCCCGCGTCGCCGCCGCCGGAGTCGCCGCGCTGGGCTTCGGTGTGGCGCCGGTCCACCAGGAGGTTCCCGCCGAGCTCGCCGCCGCCTGCGACCGCCACGGGCTGCCGTTGCTGCGGCTGCCGCCCCGCACCCCCTTCGTGGCCGTCGGCCAGGCTGTGTACGACGCCATCGCCGAGGTACGCAACAGCACGCTGCGGCGGATCTCCACGGCGCAGTCCACGCTCGCTTCGGCCGCCGCCCGCCCGGACGCGCTCCGCGCCGTACTCCAGCAGCTCAGCGCGCACACCGAGGCCGCCTCGGTACTCTTCGACGCCCAGGGAAACGAGTTGTTCGCCGCGGGCCGCCGCCCGCCCGACCCCGGCCCGCGGCTGCTGCGCGAGCTCGCCGTGCGCACTCTCGCCCGCTCCAAGGGCACTTCGGCGCAGGGCAGACCGGCGCCCCCCGCCGCCGCGGCCCACCACCACGCCGGTGTCCACCTCACCGTGCACACCCTGCCCGGCGCCGACGGCGCCGCCCCGCTGGCTCTCGGCCAGGCCGCCGACGCGGCCCCCACGCCGGTCCACCGCCAGGTGACCGGCACGGCGACCGTACTGCTGTCCCTGCTCACCAGCCCCAGCCACGCCCTCGGCGCCGACACCCGTGGGGTCGGGGCCCTGGTGCGGCTCATGCTCGGGGCCGCACCGGCCGAGGTCGCGCACGCGCTGCTCCCCGACGACGGGCCGGGCGGAGCCGACCACTGGGTCGTGGTGCACGGCCGACGGCAGCGGTCCCGGCCCGGCGCCGAGGGCCGGGCGTCCACCGACCCGGCTCAACTCGCCGCACTGGGCACCGCGCTCGGCACTCCCTATCTGCACCTCGACCGGGCGCGGCTGCGGGCTCTGGTCCCGAGCGCGCCGGACGCCCCGCCGAGCCCGCCCGCGCGGGCCGCCGCCCTCGGGTGGACCCTCGGCTTCAGCTCACCGGTACCGGCGGCCGAGCTGCCCGGCGCCGACGCGCAGGCCGAGCGGGCGCTGGAGCGGGCCGTCGCCAGCGAGGCTTCCGCGGTGGTGCACAGCGCGGCGCACACCCTCCACTCGCTGGTGTCCGCGCACGAGGCGCGCGAGCACGCCCGGGCCCGGTTCGCGCCGCTCTCCCGGGCCCCGGCCCCCGGTGCCGCCGTCCTGCTGGGCACCCTGCGCACCTGGCTGGCCTTCCACGGCACCTGGGACCGCACTGCGGCCGAGCTGCGGGTGCACCGCAACACCGTGCGGCACCGCCTGGCGCGCGTCGCCGAACTCCTCGACGTCGACCTGCACGATCCCGAGGTCCGCATGGAGCTCTGGTTCGCCCTGCGCTGGCTGCCGGACGACCCGGCCGCGGGAACGCGGGGCTCCGGCTGACGGGCTCAGGACGGGGGCTTGCGCCCCCAGATGCGGACGGTGTCCCCGACCCGCATCCAGTTCCAGAGGCGCTCCGCGTCGTCGTGGCGGAGGTTGACGCAACCGTGCGAGCCGGGCGGGCTGTAGATGTTCTTGCGGGTGCCGTGCAGGGCCTGGCCACCGCTGAAGTACTGGCTGAACGGCATCGGCTGGTGGTAGAGGGTCGAGTAGTCGTCCCGCACCCGCCGCTGGATGGAGAACCGTCCGGTGCGCGTCTCGTACCCCGGCGCGCCGCTGCGCAGGGGCACCGCCCGGACGACGACCTTGCGGCCCTTGAGCAGCCACATCACCTGGTGGGTCAGATCGAGGCAGGCGACACGCCCGCGTTCGGCCGGGCAGTGCGCGTCCGCCAGCAGCTGCTCGGGGTGCCCGGCCGCCCAGCGTGCGTACAGGGCCCGGTAGGTGGCGGGCGAGGCGAGGCCGTCCGCGGGGAGCACGCCCTCCCGTTCCTGGAAGTCGCGGATGGCGGCGCAGTCCTGTGGCGATTGCGTACCGTCCACCGGGAGCCCCAGGTATCCCTCGACCTCGCGCTGCCGGGGGCCTGTTCCGGTGGTGCACTCGGGTTGCGGTTCGGGCTCCTGCGGTTCGGACTCCTGCCGTGCGGGGTCCTGCGGTTCGGGCTCCTGCGGTTCGGACTCCTGCCGTGCGGGGTCCTGCGGTTCGGACCCCTGCGGTTCGGATCCCTGCGGTGCGGATCCCTGCGGTGCGGGCTGCTGTTCGGCGGGACGGCCCGTTCCGGAGCGCGGGTGCCCGGCCGCGGTGCCGCCCAGGGGCGGGACGAGCGCCTGCGCGGGCACGGCTTCGGCGAGCCCGAGCAGCAACAGCAGCGCGAGGGCGGGAGTGTGTGCTTTTCGTACGGACCGCGGGAATGTGTTCGCTGGCATGCACGGGGCTGTGCCCTGCCGACCGGGCAGGCGCAGCACGGAATCCGCCGAATCACCTGACCGCCGCACTCCGGCTCCCGGCTGCCGGCCGGTGGCGCCCCAGCGGTGCGGTCCCGCTGCGGCCCGCGCTCCGGCCCGGGTCGGGTACCGGGCCGGGTGCGCGGACGGGGGAACGCGGCTGTCAGTCGGTCAGCGTGGCCGGGTCGCTGACGCCTGCCTCGCCGGTCTCGACGTGGCCGGCGAGGCGGCGCTGCCAGGCGGGGTCGGCCTCGCAGGTGACCGTGAGGTCGTACCAGCGCTTGCTCTGCCCCAGCGGCACCGTGCGTACGACCTTGCCGCCCGGGCGCACCGTGTGCGTCTGCTCGGCGCCGCCGTAGGCGTTGCTCACCGTCAGCGTGCGGTCGGCGTCCGCCGCGTTGGTGAGGGTCAGCTCGATGTCGCCGCTGTGGGCGAGGTGGCGCGCGGTCACCTCGCAGCCCGCCTGCCCGTTGGGGCCCTTGAAGGTGCGCAGGAAGCCGTTCGGGCCGTGCGCCGTCAGGTCGTAGCTGCCGCCGGAGTAGGCGCTGTTCCAGGTGTCGGACAGCTCCTTGCCCGCCTCGGTGCTGTAGGTCCAGGGGCCGTCGGTGCGGTTCGCTGAGGTGACGAGGAAGAAGGCGCCCGCCGACTCACCGCCGCTGAAGGTGAGGGTGAACCTGCCCTCCGAGGTCCGGGCCGCGCCGTCCACCAGCGGGGCGTACGGCAGCGGGCGCGTGTGCCGCGAACCGGACTCCTGGCGGGGCAGCACCGGCTTTGCCGGCGGCTTGGGCACATAGCTGTCGTGTCGTTCCCGGTCCGGGGGCTCGTAGGCGGCGGTGCTCGGCAGGTCCGCGGGGTCGGTGTCCTTGAGGGTGAAGTCGAACGCCGAGGTCAGGTCGCCGCACAGGGACCGGCGCCACGGTGAGATGTGCGGCTCGTGCACCCCGAAGCGGCGTTCCATGAAGCGGAGGATGGAGGTGTGGTCGAACAGTTCGGAGCACACGTAACCGCCGGTGCTCCAGGGCGAGACGACGAGCATCGGCACCCGCTGGCCGAAGCCGTAGGGCCCGGGTGCGTATCCGGAGAGCCCGCCGGTGTACTGGTCGAGGGTGGTGTCCGCGGTGGCACGGCCCTGGGCTGCGGAGGCCGGCGGGTAGGGCGGTACGACGTGGTCGAAGTAGCCGTCGTTCTCGTCATAGGTGATGAACAGCGCCGTCTTCGCCCAGACCTCCGGGGTGGCGGTCAGCGCGTCCAGCACCTGGGAGATGTACCAGGCCCCGTAGTTGGCGGGGAAGTTCGGGTGCTCGGTGAACGCCTCGGGTGCGGCGATCCAGGAGATCTTCGGGAGCCTGTCAGCCTGGACGTCGGCCTTGAGGTGGTCGAAGAAGCCGTCGCCCTGCTGGGCGTCGGTGCCGGTGCGGGCCTTGTCGTGGAGCGGGTCGCCGGGCCGGGCGTTGCGGTACGCGTCGAAGTAGAGCAGCGAGTTGTCACCGTAGTTGCCGCGGTAGGCGTCCTCGATCCAGCCCCAGTGGCCGTCCGCGTCGAGGCCGTCGCCGATGTCCTGGTAGATCTTCCAGGAGACACCGGCCTCCTCCAGGCGTTCGGGGTAGGTGGTCCAGCCGTAGCCGGCCTCCTCGTTGCCCAGGACGGGGCCGCCTCCCTTGCCGTCGTTTCCGGCGTACCCGCTCCACATGTAGTAGCGGTTGGGGTCGGTGGCGCCGATCATCGAGCAGTGGTAGGCGTCGCAGACGGTGAAGGCGTCGGCGAGCGCGTAGTGGAAGGGGATGTCCTTCCGGGTCAGGTACGCCATGGTGCCGGTGCCCTTGGCGGGGATCCACTGGTCGTACCGGCCGTCGTTCCACGCCTGGTGGCCGCCGGCCCAGTCGTGGTTGAGGCCCGCGATGAACTGCATGCCCAGGTTCTCGGCGTCGGGGTGGTAGGGCAGTACGTCCTTGTGTCCGTCGGACTGCTGCCAGACGGTCCGCTTCCCGGTAGGTGCCGCCGGACGCGGGTCGCCGAAGCCGCGTACTCCGCTGAGGGTGCCGAAGTAGTGGTCGAAGGAGCGGTTCTCCTGCATCAGCACGACGATGTGCTCGACGTCGTCGATCGTGCCGGAACGGCGGGCCGCGGGGATGGCGGCGGCCCGCTCGATGCTGCCGGAGAGGGCCGAGAAGCCCGCGGTCGCGCCGGCTATCTGGAGGAACCGGCGCCGGTTGAGTTCTGGCATGGGTCTGCTGACCTCACAGGGCGAATCGGAATCGTCGGACCGGCAGAGTCTGTCAACAACAGCGACGCCAGGGAAGGTCACCTGTATGAACAAGTTGGCAACATCTGGAGATGAGGTGCGCAATGCCACCCTCTACCACCAGCAAAGACATGGAATGACGGCGGGTCGACAACCACTGGGCTGCGTTCCCTTACCGTCGGAAGCCGCTCTCGTGACCACCGCCACACACCAGCGGCCGAAATACGGGGCACCCCGACACCCGCACGAACGGGCGGACCTGATGCCCGTGCGGGACGCACCATGAGGCGGTGGGTGCGGGACGCACCACGGGGCGACGGATGCGGGACGCACGGCGAGGCCGTGGACGCGGAACGCGGGATGAAGAAGTGAAGGAGGACATTGATGGCCGAAGAGCGGGAGGAGTCCCCGGAGGGCGGCCGCCCGATGGCGGAGTCCAGCAGGCGCGCGCGGGCGAGGCAGTGGCTGGAGCGGGCGAAGGGGTCGGCCGGGTACGAGCGGCAGACCCTGGAACTCATCGGCAAGAGCGCGCTGGCGGCCACCGCGGCCTGGTACGTCGCACACAACGTGCTGGCCGCGCAGAGCCCCGCCTTCGCACCCTTCTCCGCGGTCCTCATCATGCAGGTGACCATCTATCAGTCGCTGGTGCAGGCCCTGCGGTACGTCGCCGCGGTCTCGGCCGGAGTGATGGTGCAGGCCGCGCTGGGCTATCTGGCAGGGCCCGACCTGCTGACCTTCGTACTGGTCGCGCTCATCGCGATGGCCATCGGCCGATGGCGGCGACTGGGATCCCAGGGCTCCCAGGTGGCGACGGCCGCGTTCTTCGCCTTCTCCACCTATGCCGCCGCCTCCGGAAACCTCGAACGCATCGAGGAACTGGGCCAGATCCTGCTGCTCGTCGGTATCGGCTGCGGGATCGGCGTGCTGATCAACGTCACCGTCGTACCGCCGATGCGCTACCGGAGCGCCGAGTACGGCATCCGCGTCCTCGCCCACTCGCTGTGCGACCTGATCAGCGACATCGCCCCCGCGCTGCGCGAAGGCGACCTGAACGACGAGCGCACCTCCCACTGGCGGCAGCGCGCCGCGACCCTGGGGTCGCAGGTGACACAGGCACGCTCGGCGCTGAACACCGCCGTGGAAAGTAAGTACTACAACCCCCGGCAACTGCTGCCCGGGCACCGCACGCAGCACGACTTCACCGGCTACCAGGAACTGGTCGACGCACTGGAGCGCGTCACCCACCAGCTCACCTCGCTGACCCGGGCCCTGCACCAGTGGCCCGAGGACGAGCACGGCGAGGACTGCCGCGCGTTCCTGACGGACTACGCGGGGCTGCTGGAGGCGCTCTCCCGGATCACCCGGCTGTTCAGCGAGATCGAAGAACAGCACCTGCCACGGCAGGCGAAGGGGCTGTGCCGCGCGGCGGAGGCGGCACAGGAGAAGCGGACGGCCCTGGTCGAGAGCGTCCGGGAGACCTCGCTGCCGACCGACGACCCGTCCCGCCCCTACGGCATCCTCCTCGCGGAGGCGACCCGGCTGATGGAGGAGGCCCAGCACTCCTGCGACATACTCCAGCACACCGTCGACGAGGCGGCGCAGACCGGCGAACTCCAGGAGCGGACGGAGGGGTGAGAGCGCACCGCCCCGCGCCCCTCTCCCGGCGCCGGCCGGCGCCGCGGCGGCCACGTCGCGCGTGCCCCCGGCGGCCGCGCCCCGGAGGGGGTGGGGACCGACGTCGGAACAGTGCCCGGGACTGCATCCGGGTGGTGACCCCCCGGCTCCGCCGTCGCGGCGTCCCGGCCCGGCGTTGCCGGACCCGCAGACTGAGCGCGACCGAACGGGCATGAAGCGGACGGACGACGGAACCTGGTGGAGTACGAGACGGATGTCGCCATCGTCGGGGCGGGCGCCGCGGGACTGTCGCTGGCCTGGCGGCTGGCCGCCCTCCCGGCAGCGGGCGGCGGCCCCCGCGTCGTCCTCCTGGACGCGCCCCCCGGCCCCGTCCGGCCCCCCGAACGCACCTGGTGCTACTGGGAGGGCCCGGTGGGCGAGTACGACGGGGCGCTGGCGGCCCGCTGGGACCGGCTGCGGGTGCACGGCCCGGACGGCGAGGTGGTGGCGGGCAGCACCGCGCCGCTCTGTTACAAGATGCTGCGCTCGGGCTCCTTCGAGGAGTTCGTCCGCGGCAGGCTGGACTCCGCAGCGGGTGTGCGCCGGGCGGAGGCACTGGTGCACGACGTGGTGGACGTGCCCGGGGGCGCCGAGGTGCGCGGAGTCGCGGCGGACGGCGGCGCGCTCACCGTCCGGGCCCGCTGGGCCTTCGACTCCCGGCCACCGCCGCGGCTGCCGCCCGCCCGGACGACACTGCTGCAGCACTTCCGCGGCTGGCTGGTGCGCACCCGGCGGCCGGTCTTCGACCCGGCGGCGGCCGAACTGATGGACTTCCGCACCCCGCAGCCGGACCGCGGCCTCGCGTTCGGCTACGTGCTGCCGGTCGGCCCACACCGGGCACTGGTGGAATACACCGAGTTCTCCCCCGCCGTGCTGGACGACGCCGGGTACGACCGGGCACTGCGCGACTACGCCGACCGGGTGCTGGGGCTGGGGGACTTCGAGGTGACCGGCACGGAGCAGGGCGTCATCCCCATGACCGACGGGCGGTTCGGGCGGCGGGCCGGCGCCTCGGTGTTCCGGATCGGCACCGCGGGCGGCGCGACCCGGCCCGCGACCGGCTACACCTTCGCGGCGGTGCAGCGCCAGACCCGGCGGATCGCCGCGGCGCTGCGTGCGGGCCGCACACCGCTGCCGCCGCGCGCCTACCCGCGCCGCGCACTCGCCATGGACGCGGTGCTGCTGCGGGCGCTGGAGCGCGGCAGGGTGGACGGCGCCGCCTTCTTCACCGGGCTGTTCCGGCACCTCCCCCCGGGCTGCCTGCTCCGCTTCCTGGACGGGGCGAGCGGACCCGCCCAGGCGCTCGCCGTCGGACTCCGCACTCCGGTGGGGCCGATGCTGCGTACCGCGGCGGAGCTGCCCCGCCTGCCCCGCACCGCCCCTCCGGCCCCCGGACTCCCGCCGGTCGCGCCCGTTCCGCCGCGAAGGCCACCCCTGCGAGGTACCCCATGACGCTGCTGCGCGCCGAGGCGCTGTCCACCGCGTTCGACCACGCTGCCGCCTCCTACGACCGACTGGTCGCGGCGAATCCGGGCTACCACACGCACCTGCGGCGCTCGGCCCGGCGGCTGGTGCCGGCGCACGAGGGGCGCGGCCTGCGCCTGCTCGACCTGGGGTGCGGCACCGGCGCGTCGACTGCGGCGCTGGTCCGGGCCGCGCCGCAGGCCCGGATCGTGGCGGTGGACGCCTCGGCGGGGATGCTGGCACGAGCGCGGGCCAAATCCTGGAGCGGCCGGGTCTCCTTCGTGCACGCCCCGGCCGAGCAGCTGGCCGGGGCCGGGGTGACGGGGCCGTTCGACGCGGTGTTCGCCGCCTACCTGTTCCGCAACGTCGGCGATCCGGACGCCCTGCTGCGTGCCGTGCACCGGCTGCTGGCTCCCGGCGGCCGGCTGGGGGTGCACGAGTACACGCTGAGCGGCCGTACGGCCCACCGCGCGGTATGGCGGCTGGTGTCCTGCGGGCTGGTGCGGCCCGCCGGAACGCTGTGCGGCGACCGCAGCCTGTACCGGCACCTGGCGGACTCGGTCGCCGCGTTCGACACGGCGGAACAGTTCGCCCGGCGGATGGCGCGGCAGGGTTTCACCGGCGTCCGGACGCTGCCGGTACCGGGCTGGCAGACCGGCATCGTGCACACCTTCCTCGCCTCGGCCGGACCGGTTCGGGCCGAAGCCCGCCGCGGGGCGGCGCGATGAGCCGCGCACGGCACGCGCACGACCGCAGGGCACTGGTGCTGCCGCCCGCGCCGGGGCGGCCCGCGTTCGACCGGGCCGGTCCGGGCGGCGGCGCCGGTCCGCGGGTCGCGGTGGTCGGTGGCGGGATCGCCGGACTCGCCGCCGCTGCCGGGCTGGCCGAACGGGGCGTAGGGGTCACGGTCTACGAGCGCGAGCCGCAGTTGGGCGGGCGGCTGGCCGGATGGCCGGTACGGCTGCGGGACGGTTCCCCCGCGACGATGAGCCGCGGCTTCCACGCCTTCTTCCGTCAGTACTACAACCTGCGCGGCCTGCTGCGGCGTGTCGACCCACTGCTGGCCGGGCTGCGCGGGCTGCCCGACTACCCGCTGCAGCACGGCGGCGGCGCACGCGACAGCTTCGCGCACGTGCCCCGCACCCCTCCGTGGAGCGCCCTGGGCTTCGCCGCGCTCAGCCCCACCTTCGGGCTGCGGGACCTGGCGGGCATGGCGCCACGGGCCGCGCTGCCGCTGCTGGACGTGCGGGTCCCGCAGGTCTACGAGCGGTGGGACGAGACCTCGGCGGAGGAGCTGCTGACGGCGATCCGGTTCCCCGAGGCGGCGCGCGACCTGGCCTTCGAAGTGTTCTCGCGGAGCTTCTTCGCCGACCCCGGCGAACTGTCGGCCGCGGAGATGGCGCTGATGTTCCACATCTACTTCCTCGGTTCGAGCGAGGGGCTGCTCTTCGACGTCCCCGCCGAGCCGTATCCGCGTGCGCTGTGGGAGCCGCTGGGCGACTACCTGGTCAAGCACGGGGTCCGGCTGCGCACCGGGGAGCCCGTGCTCGGGATCCGGCCGGAGGGCGGGACCCGGATCGTGTCCACAGCCGCCGGCGAAGAGCACTACGCGGCCGTCGTGCTGGCACTGGACACCGCCGGCCTGCGCGGCGTGGTCGGCGCCTCCCCGCAGGCAGCCGACGCGGCGTGGCGGGAGCGGGTGGCCCGGCTGCGCACCGCACCGCCGTTCCTGGTCTCCCGGCTGTGGCTGGACCGCCCGGTGGCCCGGCGGCGGCCCGGGTTTCTGGGGACGAGCGGCTACGGGCCGCTGGACAACGTGAGCGTACTGGAGCGCTGGGAGACGGAGGCGGCGCGCTGGGCGGCCCGCTCCGGCGGCTCGGTCGTCGAACTGCACGCCTACGCCGTGGACCCCGCGACAGCGCGGCAGCCGCGGGCGCGGGAGCGGATGCAGGACCGGCTGCGCGGCGAACTGGCCCGGGTCTACCCGGAGACGGCCGCGGCCCGGGTCCTGGACTCCTGCCACGAATGGCGCGCCGACTGCCCGCTCTTCCCGGTCGGCGGCTACCGCGACCGGCCGACGGTGCGCACGCCCGACCCCCGCCTGGTGGTGGCCGGGGACCTGGTGCGCACCGGGCTGCCGGTCGCCCTCATGGAGCGTGCGGCCACCAGCGGGCTCCTCGCCGCGAACGTGCTGCTGGCCCGCTGGCGGGTGCGGGGGCACCCGCTGGGTACGGTGCCGGACCGGGGCAGGTCGGCGCTGCTGCGGTCGCTGGCCCGGCTGGGATGAGCCGGCGTCAGCCGGGGAAGTGTCGGGTGCTGCGCAGTTGCCAGCGGCGCTCGGCGTAGGCGAGGTCGTCCCGCCACAGCCGGCCGGCACCGGCCCGCAGCAGCGCGCGGACCAGCGGCGCCCCGGCGCGCGCGAGGGCGAATCCGGGCCGCGGCGAGTGTGCCACGATCGCCTCGGTCACCAGAGTGCGGGGCTCGCCCGCGGTGTGGGCGGCCAGCGGGGTGGCGTGGGTCTCCACCACGGAACCGCGCCCCTCCCCGTCGGTGAGGTGCATGACGACCGTGCGCGGTTCGGGCGCGGTGAAGACGGCCCGTACCGGCACCACGACCCGGCCGGCGACCTTGAACGAGACGTCGACCTCGAAGCCGTCCGCAGCCCCGCCGGGCGCCGCCTCGTCCGCGACGGCCTCCGGGGCGCTCACCACCGTCAGGTCGACGAAGGAATAGGGGTGGTACCAGGCGCCGTGCCACGGGTCGAGGCGGTTGGCGACGACGTCGTCGGGGGCGCAGCGGCCGACGACGGTGTAGACGGCGTCCACCGAACGGGCGGGACGCGGCCGGGTCGGCACCACGGGCCGCTCGGTGGGCTCCTCACCGCCGGCGTCGTCGAGCCGGACCCAGGCCAGCACCCCGTCGTCGTAGGCCGGGTAGGGCGTCCAGCCCGCCGTCGGGCCCCCGTCGAAGGCCATCCCGTGCCAGTGGCAGACCAGCCGTCCGCACCGCACCCGGCTGTCCTTGAGCGGCGCGCCCAGATGCGGGCAGGCGCCCGCGCCCGCGCGGATCCGCCCCTGCGCGTCGTACCAGGCCACGACCTCCACGCCGGCGACGGTGCGGCCCAGTGGGCGTCCCCGGGTCATCTCCCGGGCCGCGCCGAGCACGTACCAGTTGCCGGAGGGCCGCTTCTGCGCGCGTCGCAGCGCGTCCTCGATGAGGCCGGGACGGGCGGCGCGCCAGGTGGGCCGCTGCCGTTCCCAGGGGACGACGCGGCGGCGCAGGGTGAGGGGGAGGCGGCCGCGCGGGGACGCACCCTCGGTCATGACAACTCCCTCTGTCGGGGCCGGTACGTACGTACGCGGGCGGCGGAGCTCCGGGCCAGTCCGTCGAGCGCCAGAGCCGCCCGGTGGCGGCGCGGGACGACGGCGCGGCGGTGCAGCACGTCGAAGCCGCTGTCGACGACGGCCTCCAGAATGGCGCTGTAGAGCACGAAGGCGGTGCGGATGCAGGGCCGGGCGCGCGGATCGAGCATGGCGAGTCCGGGCCGGGCCTCGCGGTAGACCTGCCGGGTGAGGTCGAGGGCCGCGCGCAGCGCCGCGGTGATGCGGGGGTCGCGCTGCCCGGTGGCCCTGCTCCAGCGCAGCAGTTCGCGGTCGACGCCGTGCGCCGCCAGCAGGTCCTCGGGCAGGTAGACGCGGCCGCGGTCGAGGTCCTCGCCGACGTCGCGCACGAAGTTGGTCAGCTGGAAAGCCACGCCCAGCGCCGCCGCGTGCGGCGCCGCCTCCGCCGGGGGGACGACGGTGCCGAGCACCGGGAGCATCTGCAGTCCGATGACGGCGGCGGATCCGTGCATGTAGTGGCGCAGGTCGGCGTAGGTCGGATAGCCCGTCACCACCAGGTCGCTGCGCATGGAGGCCATGAAGTCGGTGAAGTGGCCCGGGCTGATGCGGTAGGTGGCGGCGGTGTGCGCGAGGGCGCGGACGACCGGCCGGCTGCTCTCGCCCGTTCGCAGCGCGCCGGCCAGGTGGGCCTCCAGGGCGTCGAGGACCGCGGCGCGTTCGGCGGGGGTGGCGGCGCTGCCCTGGTCGTCCACGATGTCGTCGGCCCAGCGGGCGAAGCCGTAGAGCGCGTGCACAGCGGGGCGCCGCTCCGGGGGCAGCAGCCGGGTGGCGAGGAAGTAGGTCTTGCCGTGCCGGGCGTTGAGCCGGCGGGAGAGCCGGTAGGCCTCCCGCAGGTCCGGATCGCGGATGCCCGCTGCGTCGAGTTCACGTTCCGTCATGCGCGGGTGTCCTTAGCGGGGGTCCGTCGCGGGAGGGTGGGAGCGGGGCGGGGGCTGCGCGCCGGGCCCGGCGCCGGGCCGGTGAGGCGGGCGGCGGCAAGCTTTCCGGACAGCAGCACGGTCGGTACGCCGACTCCCGGAGTGGTGCCGCAGCCGGCCAGCACCGCGTTCCGGGTACCCCGCACGAGGTTGCGGGGCCGGAAGGGACCGGTCTGGGCTGCGGTGTGCGCGGCCGAGAACGGCGTACCGGCGGCGAGCCCCTGCGCGCTCCAGTCGGCGGGCGTGACCAGCAGCTCCTCCTGCACCGCTGCGGCGATTCCGGTCAGTCCGCGCCGTTCCAGGTGGTCCAGCAGCGTGTCGCGGTACCGGGGGGCGAGGTCACGCCACTGGCGGGCGTCGGGGCCGATGTCGGTGTTGGGGCAGGGCGCCAGCACGTAGTGCACCTGCCGGCCGGGCGGTGCCAGCCCCGGGTCCGTGGCGGTGGGCCGGGTGATCAGCAGCGAGGGGTCGGTCATCAGGCGGCCGTCCCGGGTGAGTTCGCGGAACGTGCGCCGCCACGCGCTGCCGAAGGAGAGCGTGTGGTGTCCCAGTCCGGGCCAGGTGCGGTCGGTGCCCACGTGCAGGACGACCGCGGACGGCGCGTGCCGCAGCCGCAGCGCACGGCGCGGCCGATGGCCGAGCAGCGCGTAGGACAGTGGCAGGTCGGGGGTGAGGACGACGGCGTCGCAGGAGAGGCGCTCGGTTGCGGTGACGACAGCGGTGACGCGTTCACCCGCACGCTCCAGCCGGGTGACCGGCTGCCCGTAGCGCAGCTCGGCCCCGGCGTCGCGGGCCGCGGCCGCCATGGCGAGGGGCAGCGCGTGCATACCGCCACGGGGGAACCAGACCCCCGCCACCGTGTCCATATAGGCGATCACGGCATACGCGGCCAGTGCCCGCTGGGGCGGCACGCCCGCGTACAGGGACTGGAAGGAGAAGACCCGGCGCAGCCGTTCGTCGGGCAGGAACCGGGCGATCCGCGCGTCCAGCCTGCCGAACCCGCCCAGTGCGGCGAGCCGGGCGAGGTCGGGGTGCAGGAGCCGGTGGGGTGAGTCGAAGTTGACGTCGATGAACCGCCGCATCTGCAGCCGGTAGAGCTCCCCCAGCCAGGCGCGCAGCCGCCGGTAGCCGTGCGCGGCGCCGGCGCCGGCGAAGCGCTCCACCTCGGCCTCCATCGCGTCGGCGTCACTGTGCACGTCCAACCGGCTGCCGTCGGCGAACCGCGCCCGGTAGGCGGGGTGCAGGGGCATCAGCTCCAGCCGGTCGCGGAGCGATTCGCCGACCGCGGCGAACGCCTCCTCGACCAGGTCGGGCATGGTCAGCACGGTGGGGCCGGTGTCGAACCGGTAGCCGGACCGCTCCACCCGGCCGGCCCGGCCGCCCGGCTGGAGGCCGCTCTCCACCACGGTCACCCGGCGCCCGGCACCGAGCAGATGGAGCGCCGCGGAGAGCCCCGCCAGCCCGGCGCCGACCACGACCACGTGGTCGGCGCGCCCCGGTGCGGCCGTGCGCGTCACCGGACGCCCGGGAAGCGGAGGGCGGCGCCCGCCGACCGCGGTGCGGCACCGGGGTGCACGAGGGGCTGAGGCCGGGTCACGGGGTCCTCCCTGGCTGTTCGTCGGCGGGCCCGGAAGCCGGCCGGGGCCCGGCGGAACACGGGTCCGCAGCACAGCGGCGCCCCGGGTACGCGACCGGTGCCGTCACCTCAGTCGAGCACGGCACCCGTGCGGCGCCCGTACGACCGCGCCGCGCCGCGCTCCGTCACCGGGCGGGATCACCCGGGCAGCGGCGGGCGGTGCTCCCGGTGGCGGTATCCGTGCCGCGCGCTGCGGAGCGGTCGCCGGCAGGCGCGACCGGTCCGGCCGTGTGCTAGAAGAAGGCTTTGTCGCCGCCGATCCGCACCCCGGTGTAGTAGGTGTCGGCCGCGCGGCGGCAGTTGCGGTGACGCCCCGCGGCCGAGTACCGGTCGTCGCAGATCCGCCGCATCTCGGTGCGGAACCGGCTGTCGATCCAGTTCTTCGTGGCGCGGGTGGGGTCCAGCCCGAGTTCGTGGTTGCCGCCGTAGTTGCGGTACCCGAAGTCGTGCTGGACGCAGGCGGGGCGGAAGACCTCGCTGTAGGGGAACAGGCCGGTCGGGACGGAGCAGCCGTCGGTGGTCCAGTTGAACGGGGGCGAGTGGCGGACCGCCGCGAACTCCCGGTAGGTGAGCTTCATCAGCCGGTCGGCCTCGGCCCGGATTGCGGGGTCGGCCGGGGCCTCGCGGACCGCCGGAGTGGCCCTACGGACCACGCGGGCGGGCGCGGCGAGGACTTCCGCCGGTGCCCCGGTCGGCAGCGGCCGGACCGCCGAGCCGCCGACGGCGGGCCGCGCGGGGGCGGCGGCCGCGGCGGTGCCCGGCGCGACGAGGGCACCCAGCAGCGCGGACGCTGTGAGCACTCCCGTCGGGACGGCGGACAGCATCCTTGCGCGCATCGTGACTCCCGGGCTCGGCTCTCGGCTCTCCGTCCTGGGAACGAGCCGATCGGCGGACCGTGCGGCTGCTTCCCTCCCGCGAGTGACTGCGCCCCGCCGTTCGCCTGCGGCAGGGCCGTCCGTCGCGCGGGCCGGTGGCGGAGACCGGTGAGGTGCGGCGGGATGCGGGCGGGAAGCATCACACGACCTGCGAGGGCACGCTCCCGAGCGCCCGGCGGGGTACTCGCGGGCCCGGACCGACGAGGTGCCGGGAGCGCGGTCCCGGCACGACCGAACCGCTCGCCCCTCGGGCGAGCGGTTCGGTGCGGGGCAGGCGTCAGAGGAGGCCGAGCAGTCCGAGCCCCAGGAGGCCCTCACGGTCGCCGAGCTTCACCAGCCGGGGCCCTCCCTGGTCGCGGGAGTCCTGGCGGTCGGCGCTCGAGGCCGGCGCTGCCGCGGTGGTTCCGCGGTTGTCGGCCGGGGCCGCCTGGGCCACTCCGCACAGCGGGACCAGGGCGGTCACGGTGAGCGCTGCGAGGGTGGTCGCGGTGCGGGGCAGGCGGGGAATGCGGTGCATGGGGACTCCTTCTGTTCGGCCGGACCGTATCCGGCGCATCGGGGGCGCGGGCGGTCGTCGGGGGGCGGTCTCTTCGGCGGCCGAGGCCAGAGGCGCCGGGTCGCACTCGCGAGGACGGCCTGGCAGCGGTCGCTGACTCCCACGCTGCACCGGGCAGACGCACCGTGCGCGCGGTGTTGAGCCGGACAGGGCACGAGACGGCCTCTGCGGGTCACTCCCCCGCCGCGGACGCATCGGATTGCGGGCGGCCCTCCGGAGCGCGGGCGGTGCCCGGCGGTTCAGTCGGCGGGGCCGGAGGGGAAGCGCGGGATCTCTCCGGGCGCGGCGTCGCGGAGCAGCCGGCGGACCCGTACCGGGTGGCGCCAGCGGCCCTCGTCGAAGGCGACGTCCGCCTCGAACTCGACGACCAGTTCGGGGGCGACGCAGCGGTGCGCGAGGATGTCCCGGGTGCCCCAGCCGGACCGGAACCGGGCGTGCTCCCAGGGGTGGCCGGGGGCCGCGGGGGCGAGCAGCGGGCCGATCTCGCGGCGCAGCGCGGAGGTGACCGGGGTGCTCTGCGCCACCATCCGCAGCACCCCGTCCGGGTCGTTGCGGCCCAGCAGCAGCATGTCCGGCGCGGTCTCGGGGCCGGTGACCGCGCCGATCACGGCCTCGGTGGTGGCGCGTGCCCGCAGCTTGCGCCAGCCGCGCTCGCCGGGGCGGTAGGGCTGTCCCAGCCCCTTGACGACCATGCCCTCGACGCCGACCGCGCCCCAGGCCGGGTCGAGCCACTCGCGGGCCCGGTCCGGGTCGGTGGTCATCGGGCACAGCGCCCAGGGCGGCTGCAGGTCGAGGCGGGTGAAGATCTCCTCCAGCAGGGCGCGGCGCTCCCGGTAGGGGCGGCCCATGGTCACCTCGTCGCCGAGCTGCAGCAGGTCGAAGGCGATGAAGTGGGCCGGGTGCGCGGCGGCCGCGGCCTCGGCACGGGGCCCGGTACGCCGGGCCCGGGACTGGAGCACGCCGAAGTCGACCGCGCCGTCCTCGATCACCACCAGTTCCCCGTCCATGACCGCCTCCTCGCCGAGGTCGGCGGCGGCCCGCAGGATGTCCGGGAACCCGGCACCGAGGTCGTTGCCGCGGCGGGACTGGAGGCGGGGCGTCTCGGCTCGGGCGAACAGCAGCACCCGGTAGCCGTCCCACTTGGCCTCGTAGGCGAGGCCCCCGGCGCGGGGCACCGCCTCCACCGTGCGGGCCGTCATCGGGGCCAGGGGCGGGACGAGGCGCATGTCACCGGGTGAGCGGCGGGCGGGGCTCGGGGTTGTCGGCCATGAGCCACGTATATCCCGGGCGCCCGGGCGCCGCGACCGCGCGGGCCGGGCGGGCGGGCGGGCGGCCTCCAGGATTCCCGGCGGCCCTGCGGGGAGCGGCACGGATCGCCGGAGGGGTGTGAAGGCGAGCTGCGGGTGCGGTTAAGAAATCCTCGATGGACCCCGGGGCCGCTGTACGGCACATTCGTCCCGGCGGTGCGTGCAGCGGCACCGCTTTCCACCCCCACTCCAGGGCACAGGGCCGGCGGGCCCCGCTTCGCCCTGCCGTGGCGCGAGACGACAGGAGCCGTGGCGTGAAGGCGCTGGTCAAGGAGAAGGCCGAACCGGGACTGTGGCTGGCCGACGTGCCGGAGCCGGAGACCGGACCCGGCGAGGTGCTGATCCAGGTGGAGCGCACCGGGATCTGCGGCACCGATCTGCACATCCGCGCCTGGGACGGCTGGGCCCGGCAGGCGGTGTCCGCGCCGCTGGTGGTGGGACACGAGTTCACCGGTGAGGTCGTGGAGACCGGCCGGGACGTGACCGGCATCAAGCCCGGTGACCGGGTGAGCGGGGAGGGCCATCTGGTCTGCGGCACCTGCCGTAACTGCCTGGCCGGCCGGCGGCATCTGTGCCGGGCCACGGTCGGGCTCGGCGTGGGCCGCGACGGCGCCTTCGCCCAGTATGTGGCGCTGCCCGCGGAGAACGTGTGGGTGCACCGCACGCCGGTGGACCCGGACATCGCGGCGATCTTCGACCCGTTCGGCAACGCCGTGCACACCGCGCTGTCCTTCCCGCTGGTCGGCGAGGACGTGCTGATCACGGGCGCGGGGCCGATCGGTCTGATGGCGGTGGCCGTCGCCCGGCACGCGGGAGCGCGGAACGTCGTGGTCACGGACGTCAGCGAGGAGCGCCTGGAGCTGGCCCGCACGGTGGGTGCCTCGCTGGCGCTGAACGTCTCCGATGCGGGCATCGCCGACGGTCAGCGGGCGCTGGGGCTGCGCGAGGGATTCGACGTGGGCCTGGAGATGTCGGGCAACCCGGTGGCGCTGCGCGACATGCTGGCCAACATGACCCACGGCGGGAAGATCGCGATGCTCGGTCTGCCGGCCGAGGAGTTCGCGGTGGACTGGGCCCGGATCGTCACCTCCATGATCACGCTGAAGGGCATCTACGGCCGGGAGATGTTCGAGACCTGGTATGCGATGTCGGTGCTGCTGGAGGGCGGCCTCGACCTCGCTCCGGTGATCACCGGCCGGTACGGCTACCGCGACCACGAGGCCGCCTTCGACGACGCGGGGCGGGGGCGCGGCGGCAAGGTCATCCTCGACTGGACGACCTGAGTCACCGCCCTCTCCGGCCCGCACCCGTCCGTCCCCCGGACCTGTCCTCCCCGGTCCCTCCCCGTCCCGTTTCCTGCGCCGGGCGCCGCGGTGCCACCGTGCACCGCCCCCGGCCCCGTCCCACGCCGACCCTTGGAGAAGCTGGAATGTTCGACTCCGTACGCGACCAGTTGCGCGCCACCCTCGAAGAGATCACCGCCGCCGGACTGCACAAGCCGGAGCGGGTCATCGGCACGCCTCAGTCGGCCGACGTCCGGGTCACCGGCGGTGGAGCCGAGGAGCGGGAGGGAGAGGCGGTCCTCAACTTCTGCGCGAACAACTACCTGGGCCTGGCCGACCATCCCGAGGTGATCGCCGCCGCGCACGCGGCGCTGGACCGGTGGGGCTACGGGATGGCCTCGGTGCGCTTCATCTGCGGCACCCAGGAGGTGCACAAGGAGCTGGAGGAGCGGCTCTCGGCCTTCCTGGGCCAGGAGGACACCATCCTCTACTCGTCCTGCTTCGACGCGAACGGCGGCGTGTTCGAGACGCTGCTCGGCGCGGAGGACGCCGTCATCTCCGACGCGCTCAACCACGCCTCCATCATCGACGGCATCCGGCTCTCCAAGGCCCGGCGCTTCCGCTACGCCAACCGCGACATGGCGGATCTGGAGCAGCAGCTCAAGCAGGCGCAGGACGCGCGGCGGCGGCTGATCGTCACCGACGGCGTCTTCTCGATGGACGGCTATCTGGCACCGCTGCCGGAGATCTGCGACCTGGCCGAGCGCTACGACGCGATGGTGATGGTCGACGACTCGCACGCGGTCGGGTTCGTCGGGGCCGGGGGGCGCGGCACGCCCGAGCTGCACGGCGTGATGGACCGGGTGGACCTCATCACCGGCACTCTCGGTAAGGCGCTGGGCGGCGCTTCGGGCGGGTATGTGGCGGCTCGCGCGGAGATCGTCGCGCTGCTGCGCCAGCGTTCACGCCCCTACCTGTTCTCCAACAGCCTGGCCCCGGTGATCACGGCGGCCTCCCTGAAGGTCCTCGACCTGCTGGAGTCCGCCGGTGACCTGCGGGAGAAGCTGGACGCCAACACCGAGCTGTTCCGCCGCCGGATGACCGAACAGGGCTTCGAGATCCTCCCGGGCTCGCACGCGATCGTGCCCGTCATGATCGGCGACGCGGCCGAGGCTGCCCGGATGGCCGAGCTGCTCCTGGAGCGCGGCGTGTACGTGATCGGCTTCTCCTATCCGGTGGTGCCGCAGGGGCAGGCCCGGATCCGGGTGCAGCTCTCCGCGGCGCACTCCACCGAGGACGTCGAGCGGGCGGTTGCCGCGTTTGCCGCATCCCGGGCAGAGCTCACCGGTGCGGCTGGGGGACAATCACTCACGTGATCGAAGCGCGGCGGCTGCACATCCTCCGTGCGGTGGCCGACCATCGCACGGTGACCGCCGCTGCCGCCGCGCTCTATCTGACCCCCTCCGCGGTGTCCCAGCAGCTCAGCGCACTGGAGCAGGAGACCGGCCACCGACTGGTCGAGCGCGGCACCAAGGGGGTACGGCTCACCCCGGCCGGGGAGATCCTCCTCGCGCACACGCATCGGGTGCTGGCCCAGCTGGAGCGCGCCGAGGCGGAACTGGCCGCCTACGGTTCGGGCGCGGCCGGCCGAGTGGACCTGGCCTCCTTCGCCACCGGTATCGGGCTGGTCGTGGCGCCCGCGCTCGCCCGGCTGGCCGGCACGGCGCCGGGCATCCGGGTGCGGGTCCAGGACGCGGAGGGGGACGCCAGCCTGCCGATGGTGCTGGACCGGGAGACGGACGTGGCGGTGGCCGTCGAGTACCGGGGCGCGCCGAGCGCGGACGACCCGCGGCTCACCCGGGTGCCGCTGTACGCGGAACCCTTCGACGCCGTCGTACCGCGCGGGCACCGGCTGGCCGGCGCCGAGCGGGTGCCGCTGGGCGAACTGGCCAAGGACACCTGGATCGGCCCGTTCCCCGGCAACCCGTGCCACGACGTGGTCGTGCTCGCCTGCGAGAACGCGGGCTTCGAACCCGCCATGGAGCACTACTCCGACGACTTCAGCGCGGTCGTGGCGCTGGCCTCCGCCGGGGCCGGGGTGGCCCTGGTGCCGCGGTCGGCACTGCTGGGCACCCCGGCGAGCGGGGTCGCGGTGCATCCGGTGGACGACAGCGCGCCCACCCGGCGGGTGTTCGCCGCCGTACGCCGGGGCGCGGAGGAGCACCCGCTGATCAGCCCGGTACTGGCGGCACTGACCGAAGCGGCGGGGTAGCCGGACCGTCCCTGCCCCGCCGCCGGGCCCGGTCCGTCCCCGGGCACGGTCCGGCGCACCGTCCGGTCAGGAGGACTGCTTCGCCCCCTTGGCCGCCTGGTCGGTCATATCAGCGGTCTTCCCGGAGGGCGGCGGCTGCACGTCCACCTCGGTACCGAAGTCGGAGAGCTCCACGACCGTCTTGACCTTCTGCTTCTTGCCGCCCTCGGCGCCGGAGGGCTGCACCTGCAGTTCGATCTCCTGGCGGCGGGTCATCCCCTTGTCGTCGATCCACAGCTCCATCGGCACTTCGTCGCCGAGCTGCTCGCGCAGCTTCTTCTGCTGTGCCGCGTCGCCCTTCGCCATCTTGGCGAGGTCGAGACGCACCCGGTAGTGCGTGGTCTTCGTCCCGCCGACCTTCTCCGTGCCGAGCTTCTCGACGTTCTTCTCGGAGAGGGACTTCGTGTACGCGAGAGAGCCCGCCGGGTCGTTGAGTCCCTTGTTCCCGCCGCCCCGGGTCTGCAGTTCCCCGAGGTCGACCTTCATCCAGGTCTTGCCGTCCGGAAGCTGCTCCGCCGCCTTCTTCGGCAGCTTCTGGTAGAGGACCTGATCGACGACCCGCTGCTCGATGGTGTTCGGCCCCTGGTCCAGCGTCAGCTTGCTGGTGCCGTCCTGCAGATCCATGACGCCGTCGCCGGTGACCTTCTTCCCCTGGGCCTGGCCCCCGGAGGTCGTCACGGTCATCGCGATCTTCGCGGTCTCGGCCTGGGTGGTCTTCTCGTTGGTGGCCTGCACCGCCTCGGCCGGGGACTGCGCCTGCGCCGAGTCGGAGGACCCGGCCTTGTCCGAGTCCTTTGAGCCGCCCTCGTCGCCGCTCCCGCAGCCACTGAGCAGCGCCACACCGACGAGCAGCCCGGCCGAGCCGAACACCGCGCCGCGCGTGGTTCTCGAGGACCCGTTCATCTGCGATCACCTCTGCCTTTCATGTGATGGTCGATCAAGTGACGGGCCGTGTACCACGGTTGGCCGATCCCAATCTCATAGATGACCGCCGCGCGGAGGAACGGTGAACCCCGGACCGCACTGGGGCGACGATGCAGACTTATCGCAACGAAAGGACAGGTGGCTGGGATGACTGAGCAGGCCGACGGCGCAGCGGCCTCCGAACACCATGGCAAGGCGGTGGGGATCTCCGTCGCCGCCGCGGTCGGCGGCTTCCTCTTCGGCTTCGACTCCTCCGTCATCAACGGCGCCGTCGACGCGCTCTCGGACCACTTCCGGCTGGGCGCCTTCCTGTCCGGATTCGTCGTCTCCATCGCCCTGCTGGGCTGCGCGGTCGGCGCCTGGTACGCGGGGCGGCTCGCGGACGGGTGGGGACGGCGGAAGGTGATGCTGCTCGGCTCGGGCATGTTCGTCATCAGCTCCGCGGGCTCGGCCTTCGCCTTCTCGGTACCCGACCTGCTGCTGTGGCGGGTGATCGGCGGACTGGGCATCGGTATCGCGTCGGTGATCGCGCCCGCCTACATCTCCGAGGTGGCACCCGCCTCCGGGCGCGGCGCGCTCGGCTCGCTCCAGCAACTGGCCATCACCATCGGGCAACTGGTGGTGCTCAGTTCCAACAAGGGGCTGGCCGGCGCCGCCGGTGGCGCCGCGAACGACCTGTGGTGGGGGCTGCCGGCCTGGCGGTGGATGTTCCTGGTCGGCGTCCTCCCGGCCGCCGTCTACGGAGTGCTGGCTCTGCTGATTCCCGAGTCATCGCGCTATCTGGTGCTCACCGGCCGGGATGATCAGGCGGCTTCGGTACTGGCCCGGGTCAGTGGTGAACGCGACCCACGGGCGAAGATCACCGAGATCCGCGCCACCCTGCGCAAACAGCACCGCAGCAGCCTCGCGGACATCCGCGGCACCCGGTTCGGGCTGCATCCGCTGGTCTGGGTGGGCATCATCATGGCCGCCTTCCAGCAACTGGTCGGCATCAACGCGATCTTCTACTACTCGACCACGCTGTGGAAGTCGGTCGGCTTCAGCGAGTCGAACTCCTTCACCACCTCGGTGATCACCGCGGGCGTCAATGTGGTCATGACGGTCGTGGCCATGCTGTTCATCGACCGGGCCGGGCGGCGCAGGCTGCTGAGCATCGGGTCCGTGGGGATGTTCTGCGCCCTGGCGCTGACCGCCGTCGCCTTCTCGCATCAGCGGGGCAGCGGGGACGACGTGTCCCTCCCGTCCCCGTACGGGCCCCTGGCGCTGATCGGTGCCAACGCCTTCGTGGTGTTCTTCGCCCTCTCCTGGGGCCCGATCATGTGGGTGATGCTGGCGGAGATGTTCCCCAACCGGATGCGGGCGATGGCCCTGGCCATCGGTACCGCCTCCAACTGGATCTTCAACTTCCTGGTCACCTTCTCCTTCGAACCCATGACCCGCAAGGTGGGACTGACCTGGCTGTACGGTGCGTTCGCCACCTTCGCGCTGCTGTCCTTCGTCTTCGTCCGCACGAAACTGCCGGAGACCAAGCGCCTCGAGTTGGAGGAGATGACGGGCGAGACCCACCAGCGCCCCCGTCGCACCCCGTCGTCGTAGCGGCCGGGCCCGGCGGTGGACGACGGGACGGACCGTCAGCGGGTGTACTCGGCCAGATACCGCCGGACGCGCTCCACGTGCGGGCGCACCCGCGCCGGAACGCCGCCCGCCTCGACGACGGTGCGGGAACTGGTGCGGTAGCCGGCCGCCATCAGCGCGGGCAGCTCCTTCTCCATGCCGTTCTTCTTGTACTGCCGATCCAGCCAGCACACGTAAGCGGACATCGCCGCGATGGCGTCGGGAGGTGACATGTAGCTCTTGTCCCCGTCGTGGTCACCGTCCCTGGCCCACCCCTTGAAGACCGACGGTGTCCACATGGCGATCCCGTACTCGTCACTCCCGGGCCGCCTGGCATCCGCGTCGAAACCACTCTCCGCCTTCAGCATGGCCGCGAGGAAGGCGGGGGTGACCTCGTCCTCGGAACACTGGAGCGCCGCCCTGGTGATGACCGGACGCAGCGCGCGGGGCACGTCGGAGTCCGCGGGGACGGCCCCGGAGACCCGCGCCGAGGGGGCACCGGCCTCGGCTGCTGCCGGGTCCTCGCCGGTCCGCAGCAGCGCGAACGCCCCCGCCGCGAGCGGCACGACGGCGACCGCCGCTACGAGAAGGGCGAGCCGGCGCCGCGAGCGGCCCGCACCCGGCCCGCCGGGGCCACGGTCCGGATCGCCGGGGCCCGGCGCCGCTTCCCGGGCCCGTGCGGCGAGTTCGGTGGCGCCGAGTACGGACCGGGCGGCGTGGTCAGGGGCGAGGCAGGCGGTGATCAGTGCCCGCCAGTCCTCCGGGACGCCGTTGTGCAGCCGCAGTTCGGCGCCACCGCGTGCGTACGCCTGGGCGGAGAGCGCGCGGGCCCGCGGAGTGCCGCCCGGGAAGGGGTGCAACCCGCCGGTGAGCACCTGGTGGGCCAGCACCCCGAAGGCCCAGATGTCCGCCGTGGGGCGCAGCACGCTGCTGCCGCCCTCGCGCTCCGACCACCACTCGGGCGGTACGTGATCGAGGGAACCCAGCGGCGGCACGTAGGCGTGGGTGCCGTCGAGTTCGGCCGTCAGCCCGAAGTCGCCCAGCCACACCTCGCCCTCCGGCCCCAGCAGCACGTTGCCGGGCTTGAGGTCGCCGTGCACCCAGCCACGCTCGTGGATGTGTGCCAGTCCGGCGCCGACAGCGGCCAGAACGCGGGCGGCGTCCGGCAGCGGGCCGGCCTCCGCCCCACGGCTCTCCAGCCGCTCCTGAAGGCTGAGTTCGGCCCGGTCCATGACGAGGGCCGTGGCACCGTCCAGGCCGGGCCGCTCGGGATCGTGGACGGTGCGGACCTCGCGGATCCGCACCAGGTTCGGGTGGCGGGTCTCCAGGCCGAAGCGCGCCTCGCGGCGCACCGCCTCGGCCATGGACGCGCGCTGCCCGGGTGGCAGCAACTGGGTCGGCAGGAGCTTCACAGCGGCCGGTGCGCCGTCGCCGGCCCGCTGGGCCGCGTGGACGACGCCCCAACTGCCCGCGCCGAGCCGACCGGCCAGCTCCCACTCCCCCACCCGGTAGCCGGCCGGCACATCGAGCCGCTCCCGCGCCTGGTCAGTCATCCGCGGCGCGCTGCTGCCCGGCGGGGCGCAGCAGCGAGAGGTGCTCCTCGCGCACCAGGTCGAAACGGAGTGCGAGGGCGACGAGTTCGGCGCGCTTGTGGTGGTTGCCGGTGCCGCCCTCCTCCTCGCCGCGCAACCGGAGTTTGACCGTCGCCAGGTACTCGATGTGGTAGTTGACCGCCGAGCGGGTCAGTTCCCGGCAGCTCTCCAGCGGGCGCAGTCGCTCCAGGATCTCGCTGACGCCGGGCAGGGCACCGCTGGAGGGGTCACGCAGTCGGGGTTCGCACAGGGCGAGCAGCACCAGAAAGTACTTGGCGGTCCGGTCCAGCGCGAAGGGGCTCTGCGTCGGTTCACCGGCACCGGTTCCGGAGCCCCCGTCCTGGTAGGCGTGTTCGGGCGCGAACACCTTGAAACGCACCTCGCCGTCCCGGGAGGGCAGCACCACCCGGGAGAACTCGAAGGGCACCGGCGCGCCCAGTCTGCCGGGCGCGACCTTCACATGCTCCCCCGCTCCCTCCATGTTCTCCACCACGTAGGTGACGTGCCCGCTGTAGTTGGAGAGCCGCCAGTAGTCCTCGGCCGCGGTGATCCGTCCCGCGAGCCGGGACACCCCCGGATCCGGCAGCGCCACCTGGACCGGGATGCCCGGACCGCCGCGGCCGAAGTCCGCCGTCTCGCCGGGACCGAGACGCAGCAGGCACGGCCGGTCGGCGGACCCGGCGGCACCTTCCCGCCGGTCCGGCAGTTGCACGATGACCGTCTCCATCCTCTGCCTCCCCCTCCGGCCGCGGGCATCCTAGTCGACCCTGACATCCGTCAGGGTCGACGCTGAACGCTCACCTGCCAGTATGGGAGGTTTTCAGCCCCGGACCGGGCACGCGCCACTCCTGCGGGTGACGGCGTCGGTGGAGCGGAGCCGCCCTCCGGGCCCCCGCGGCACCGCACGGCACCGGGGCCCGGTGGGCGCGGTGTCAGATTTCGAACCGGTCCAGGTGGCGGGGCGACAGGACGCGGCTGCCGGAGCCCGCGGCCCTGCGGAGCCGGTCGACGGCGGCCCGGTCGACCGTACCGTGCACCGCGGGGTCGTCCAGCGGCGTGACCAGGTCGTCGTGGTGGCTGGGCACGATGACGCGGGGCCCGCCCAGTGTTTCGAGGGCGCGCTCGACGTAGTCGTGCACGGCGGCGTGCCCGCTGGCGCCGAGCACCAGGACGTCGGGCCGGGCGCCGGAGACCTCTCGGGCCGCGAAGTTGGCCGTACCGCTCAGGAACAAGACCGTCAGCCGGTCGCCGACGGTCACCTGATAGCCGAGCGTGCCGCCCTCGACCAGGTCGTTCAGGGTCCGGGGCCGGGCCGGTGGCGCGGTCAGGGTGCCGTAGGGGTCGAAGCCGTAGCCGCCGACCTGGCTGTGCAGACTGCGCACCACCTCGACGGTGTAGTCGGGACGGGAACGCCTGCCGGACTGCTGCAGGGGGTGGCGCAGCACCTCACCGCCGGAGACCACCGCGGGCCGGTGCTTGCGCCCCTTGCCGGGGACTCCCATGGCGGTGAGCAGGTGCAGATGGGTCTCCGAGCCGAGCACGGTGATCTCCGCGTCCCGCCAGGCCGGGTGCTCAAGCAGATAGGGGACGTCGGCGAGGTGGTCCCAGTGGCCGTGGGTGAGCAGCAGGAACTCAGGTGCCGCGGTGAGGTGTTCGCGCAGCACCCGGTCGATGATGCGGTGGTCCACCTCCAGCTTCCTGGTCATGTCGGGCTTGCCGTCGGCGCCCGTGAAGCGCTGGCGGGTCAGGTAGGGATCGATCACCACCCGGTGTCCGTCGAAGGTCATCTCCCAGCCCGCGATGCCCAGCCAGCGCAGCCGGACCCCGCTGTTCCCGGGGCGGCCGCGGCGGGTGGCGGGGCGGGCGTCGGTCGCCCCGAGGCCGGGGAGTGCGCCGGCCGCGGAGGCTGTGGCGATCCCCGTGGCGCCGACGGCTCCGGCGGCGAGGCCGGTGCGCAGCACACCCCGGCGGCTCGGGCGCTGCGGGACGACTGCGGACTGCTGGTCCGGCATGGGTGACTCCTCGGTCCGGGGCTGTGCGGGCTTCCCGCGCCGCGGTGGCCGGACCGGGCTCGGGAGCAGGGAGTCAAACCCAGGGGAACCTCGATGTCGAATACACTCTCGATTGGAAAACGATTCGCTCGGCATATCGCCGCAGACCACGGGGGGGCGCATGCTGACGGAGCGGCATCTGGAGATCTTCGTCGCGCTCGCGGAAGAGGGACACTTCGGCGACGCCGCACAGCGCGTGGGCATCACCCAGCCGCCGCTTTCGCAGGCTCTGCGACGACTGGAGGCGCTGCTGGGAGTGCGGCTCTTCGACCGGGGGCGCGCGGTGTCCCTGACCCCGGAAGGCGCGCTGCTGCTCCCGCACGCGCGCCGCGCCCTGACCGCACTGGCCGAACTGCGGGAGAACGGGGCGCGGGAGCACGCGGACGGGCAGCGCCTCCGGCTCGGTCTGCCGCCCGAACTGCCGCCCCCGCTCGGCGCCGCGCTCGCCGCGGCCCCGGTCCGGGCCGGTGTCAGCGGCCGGGTCTCGGTGCTGACCGCGCCGACGGCCGCCCTGCTGGCGGACGTCTCCGCGGGACGGCTGGATCTGGCCGTGGTGCGCCACCCCGCCGTTCTGCACGGGCCGGCCGCGGGACCGGTGGCGCTGCTGCCGACCTGGCTGCTGGCCCCCGGCGGTACCGACGGCCCGGGGGTCCGGCAGTTGCCGTACGCCGTCCGTCCGCGGGCTGAAGCGCCCGCCGCACACGACCTGTTCCTGGACACGCTGGCGGGGCGGGGGCGGCGGGTGGAGACGGTGGTCGTCTCGGACGAACGGGCCGGACTCGCCCTGGCAGCCGCCGGGCAGGCCGTACTGGTCACCGCGGACTCCGAACTGCGGGCCGACGGTGTCGTGCGGCAGCCGACCACCGCTCCGGCGCTGCCGCTGCGGCTGCGTGTGGTGTGGGACGCGCGGCGGCTGGCGGCGGCCGGCGCGGACGCGGCGGCCGAAGTGCTGGTGGAGGCGTTGGCCGCCGGGCGAACGGTTCGGGAGGGCGGGCGATGAGCCCGGCCTCGGGCAAGGGCGTGGAGCGCACGCTGCGGGGGATGTTCGAGGACGCCGGGGTGCGCGGCTGGCTGCATGTGGCCGAACTGCGCCGCCCCTCGGCCCGGGTGACGGTCGACGCGGACGGCTTCGCGCTGATGGGCTCGGTCTACAAGGTGCCGCTCATGGTGGCCTACTGCCGGCAGGTGGACGCGGGCGCACTCGACCCGCGGCAGCGCCTCACGCTGCCCCCCGGGGACCGGCTTCCCGGGCCGACCGGTCTCTCCCTGCTGCGGGACGAGGTGTCGATGTCCCTGCGCGATCTGGTCGTCATGATGATGAGCATCTCGGACAACGCGGCGGCCGACGCCGTGCTGCGGCAGGTCGGTACCGCGGCGGTCGAGGAGACCTGCGCGGCGCTCGGGCTCTCCCGCACCCGGTTGGACGGCGGCGCCGCCGGATCCCTGGCGCGGCTGCTCGCGGAGACCGGCGCGGAGTCGGTGGAGGCGGCCCTGGCCCGGATCGCCGACAACGACCGGGCGGTGCCGCCGGGCGTCTACGACCCCGCGTGGGCGGCCGCGACCACCCCGGCGGAGCTCGCCGCACTGCTGCGCGCCGTCTGGCTGGACGAGGCCGCCTCCCCCGGCAGTTGCGCCTTCATGCGCGCCACGATGGGGCTCCAGCCCTGGCAGCACCGGCTCGCGGCAGGCTTCCCCTACGACGAGGTGGCGGTGTACGGCAAGACGGGGACGTTCGGCGCGATGCGGCATGAGGCCGGCGTGGTCGAACTGGCCGACGGGCGCGGATACACGGCTGTCGTCTTCACGCAGGCCGCGCGCGCGGACCGCAGGCTGCCCCGCGCGGACGCGGTCATCGGTGCCGCCGCCCGCACCGCTGTCGAGCACTTGCGCGGCGACGAGTAGCGCCCTGCCCGGGGCGCACGGAGGGCCGGTCGGATCGGCGGCGGGTCCCGCGCCTACCGGGTCGGCGCGGCCAGAGCCCGCCTCCGGGGACCCGGGAGCGGGGGAGTTCGGCCCGGGGCCGTTCAGGCGGCGGCGCGCGGCGGGCGGGCGTTGCTGTCCTCGTCCTCCCGCTCCTCGATCTCCTCGCGCACCCGCCGGCAGGCCGCCGCGAGCAGGCGGGAGACGTGCATCTGCGAGACGCCCAGCCGACGGGCTATCTGCGACTGGGTGAGCTCGCGGAAGAAGCGCAGATACAGCAGGCGCTGCTCGCGCTCGGGGAGGCGGCACAGGCAGGAGCGGACCGCCTCACGGTCGACGACGTGGTCGTAGCCGCCCTCGTCGGAGCTGAGGGTGTCCATCAGGCAGATCGCCCCGTCTCCGCCGTCGCCTCCGCCACCGGCCTCGGAGGCGACCGGTGCGTCCAGGGAGAGCGAGTTGAAGCACTGGAGGGCTTCCATCCCGGTGAGGATGTCCTCCTCGGAGAGGCCGCTGTGGGCCGCCAGCTCGGCGACGGTCGGGGAGCGCCCGGACGAGGTCAGCTCCAGCTCCCGCAGGCTCGCGCGGACGCGGTTGCGCAGGTCCTGGACGCGGCGCGGGACGTGGATCTCCCACATGTTGTCCCGGAAATGGCGCTTGAGCTCGCCGTAGATGGTGGGGATGGCGAAGGTCTCGAAGGCGTTGCCCCGGGCGGGGTCGTAGCGCTCGACGGACTTGACCAGCGCGAGCGCGGCCACCTGCTCGAGGTCTTCGAGCGACTCGCCGCGGTTGCGGAACTTGCGGGCCAGCCGGTGTGCCATCGGCAGCCACGCCGTGACCACGCAGTCCTGGAGCCGACGGCGCTCGGGGCAGTCTTCGGGCAGTTTCGCCAGCGCGGCGAAGTCGGCCGCGGTGTCGGGCGCGTCGTGATGGGTACGACGGGGGGTGCGGGCCGAGGTGGACGGGTCGGCCTCGTCGGAGGTGACTCCGCCCCGAGGGCTGTGGGACGCCGCGGCGTCCTCGGCCGGGAAGGGGTCGCTGCCGCCCTGGTCCGGGGCGACGATGGGGCTGTCGTCCTCGGTGGTGCGAATCTGCGTGGTCTTCATGGACTGCTCACTCCCACGTCTCACATGGGTGCTGCGCAAGACAGGCGGGAAGCGACCCCCAGTCCGCTTCCGGGCAGAATCTGTGCCGGCGCCGCCGTGTTTCAACGGCTCGATTTCACCGTGACACACACCACGCCGCACGGCATCTTCGCAGGTCATCCTCGAATGCGCGGGGTGGGCGCCGGTCGACGCACGGTGGCCGCGCAACCGGGCGAGCGGTCGGCCCGGAGCGCGGGGCACAGCAGCCATCGCACACGGCCGCGGCGGAGAGAGCGGGCTACTGCAACTCGACCAGGTAGCCCACGAAGAACAGCAGCACGGCGACGACGACGAGGGTGATGAGCACGACCGGCACGACGCTCCAGCCGGTGGCGGGGTTGTGCTTCTCGAAGGGACCGGACTCCGATGTGCTGCCCTCCGCCGGCGGTGTCTCGCCGGGCGGCACCTCGCCACCGGCCTCCAGACCGGTGGTGGTGTCCGGATCGGGGTCAGGGTTGGTGTAGCTCATGACTCCCGAGTGGACCGGCGCACCCCCTCGTACACCTCCACCGCGCCCGCTAGGATGTTCGGAGAGGCGATCGCTCTTCGATATGTCGAACAGGAGGAGCCATGGGACGGCTCGTGCCCGCGGTGACCAGGGCGCTGGACATTCTGGAGCTGTTCCTGGAGCGGGACGGCCCGCTGTCGGCACCCGACATCGTGCGCGGGCTGGGCCTGCCCCGCACCACCGTGCACGAGCTGGTCGGCACCCTGACAGCCCGCTCCTACCTGGAGCCGGTGCCCGGCCGAGCGGGCCACTACCGGCTGGGCGTGCGGGCCTACCAGCTCGGCAGCCGGTACGCCGAGCAGCTCGACCTGGCGGCCGAGGGGCAGCAGGTGGCCCGCGCGGTGGCCGAGAGCTGCCAGGAGACGGTGCATGTGGCGATCCTGGAGGACACCGACGTCATCTACGTCGCGAAGGTGGACTCGACCCAGGCCGTGCGCATGGTCTCGGCCGCGGGCCGCCGACTGCCCGCGCACTGCACCGCCGTCGGCAAGATGCTGCTCGCCTCCCTGCCCGCCGAGGAGCTCGCCGCGCGGCTGCCCGACGGGGCCGGACTGCGTGCCATGACGCCCAGCAGCGTCACCGACGTGGCGGCGCTGCGGAAAGAACTGGAGCAGGTCGCCGAGCGCGGGTTCGCCGTCGAGGAGAGCGAGTCGAACACCGACGTGAGCTGCGTGGCCGCGCCCGTCCGCGACCGCTCCGGCCGGGTGGTGGCGGCGCTGTCGGTCTCCGTGCCGCTGATCCGCTGGAACCGGGAGCGCGGGGACGAGCTCGCGGAACTGGCCCGGCGCGGCGCCGGGCGGCTGTCGGAGCGGCTGGGGCACCCGGGGCGGTGACCGGGATGCGAGCCGAGACCGCCGTGCCCGCGACTGCCGTGCTCGGCGAGGGCCCCACCTGGGACGCGGCCGCCGGGCGGCTGATCTGGGTGGACATTCTCGCCTCCCGGGTGCACACCTTCGACCCCGTGACGGGCGGGCGCACCGTGCTGGCCACCGAGCAGCACGTGGGCGCGGCCAAGCCGCGCGCGGGCGGTGGGCTGGTCGTCAACCTGCGGGACGGGATCGGGCTGTACGACGCGGCGGGCCGCTTCCGCTGGCTGCGTCACGAGGCGGTGCCCGGCCGCCGGGGCAACGACGCGGCCGTCGCCCCCGACGGCGCGCTGTGGGCGGGCACGATGCGCTACGACGAGGCGCCGGGCGGCGGCGCCCTCGCGCGGTTCGCGCCGGACGGCCGGGCCGGCACCGTGCTGGCGGGCGTCACCGTCTCCAACGGAACCGGCTGGAGCCCCGACGGGCGGCGGTTGTACTACGTCGACAGCCCCACCCGGCGCCTGGACGTGTTCGACATCCGGGAGGACGGGCTGCCCACCGGACGGCGCCCGCTGGCGGAGGTCGAGCCGGGCGCGGGCTACCCCGACGGACTGACCGTGGACGCGGACGGATGCGTGTGGGTGGCGCTGTGGGACGGGGGCGCGGTGCGGCGCTACACGCCCGGAGGCGCGCTGGACCGGGTGGTGGAGCTGCCGGTGCGGCGGCCCACCGCCTGCGCCTTCGGCGGCGCCGGGCTGCGCGATCTGTACATCACCACGGCCCGCGCCGGGCTCGCCGCACCCCGGCAGCCGGCCGGTTCGCTGCTGGTCCTCCGCGACGCGGGGCGGGGGCTGTGCGGGCCGCCCTTCGCCGGGTGACGCCCACCGGGTGAGCCTTCGCCGGCCCCGGGCCTGCTCGCCGTGGGCGCACAGCGGCGGCAGCCCGCGGCGCGGGCGACCGGACCGGAGGCCCGGCACCGTATGGTGCCGGGCCTCCGGTCCGGTTCCGCCGCCGCTCTCAGCGGCCGGCCCGGCGCTTGTTCCAGACGTCGAACCCGACCGCGGCCAGCAGCACCAGCCCCTTGATGACCTGCTGGTAGTCGGTGCCGATCCCGACCAGGGACATGCCGTTGTTGAGCACGCCGAGGACGAGTCCGCCGATGACCGCGCCCACCACGGTACCGACGCCGCCGCTCATGGAGGCGCCGCCGATGAAGGACGCGGCGATGGCCTCCAGTTCGAAGTTGAGGCCGGCCTGCGGGGTGCCGGAGTTGAGCCGGGCGGCGTAGACGCACCCGGCCAGCGCGGCGAGGACGCCCATGTTGACGAAGACGAGGAAGGTGACGCGCTGGTCCTTGACGCCGGAGAGTTTGGCGGCGGCCTTGTTTCCGCCGAGCGCGTAGACGTGCCGGCCGACGACGGCGTTGCGCATCACGTAGCCGAGCCCGATCAGCAGCGCGCACATCACCAGCATCACCACGGGCACCCCGTGGAAGCTGGCGAGCGTCAGGGTGAAGGCGAGCACGGCGGCGACCAGGGCCACGCACTTGGCGACCCACAGCGTGGTGGGCAGCACCTCCAGCTCGTACCGCAGTTGCCGCCTGCGGTCGCGCCGCTCGCGCAGCAGCAGCAGGACGATGGCGATCAGCCCGATCACCAGCGTGGGGTTGTGGTACTGGGTGTAGGGGCCCATCTCCGGGATGAAGCCCTTGGCGAGGTTCTGGAAGCCGGTGGGGAAGGGCGAGAGGGACTGGCCGCCCAGCACGATCTGGGTCAGTCCGCGGAAGAGCAGCATCCCGGCGAGCGTCACGATGAAGGAGGGGATGCCGACATAGGCGATGAAGAATCCCTGCCACGCCCCGGCGACGGCGCCGATCAGCAGCGAAAGGATCAGCGCCGGAACCCACGGCATGCCGTGCTCGACCATCATCACCGCGGCCATGGCGCCGACGAAGGCCACCAGCGAGCCGACGGAGAGGTCGATGTGACCGGCGATGATGACGATCATCATGCCCATGGCCAGGATGAGGATGTAGCCGTTCTGCTGGATCAGGTTGGAGACGTTGTTCGGCAGCAGCAGCGTGCCGTCCGTCCATATCTGGAACAGCACGATGATGAAGACGAGCGCCGTGAGCATGCCGTACTGCCGCATGTGGCCGCGTACGTTCTCCAACAGCAGGGAAGCCGCCGACCGGGCGGTCCCCTGCGCGGAGGGCGGGGCGTCGGTGGGTTCGGTCGTGGTGGTCATGGCGGGCCTCAGCTTCTGTTCCGGGTCATGTGGCGCATCAGGACCTCCTGGGTGGCGTCCGCGCGGGCGACCTCGGCCGTGAGCCGGCCCTCGGCCATGGTGTAGACGCGGTCGCACATCCCCAGCAGTTCGGGCAGCTCGGAGGAGATGAAGAGCACCGCCTTGCCCTGCGCGGCGAGTTCGTCGATGACGGTGTAGATCTCGTACTTGGCGCCCACGTCGATCCCCCGGGTCGGCTCGTCGAGGATCAGCACCTCGGGGTCGGCGTGGATCCACTTGCCGAGCACGACCTTCTGCTGGTTGCCGCCGGAGAGCCGGCCGACCTGCTCGTGCACGGTGGGCGCCTTGATGTTCATGGAGGTGCGGTAGCGCTCCGCGACGGAACTCTCGCGGTGCTCGTCGACCACACCGTGCCGGGCCAGCCCGCTCAACGAGGCCAGCGAGATGTTGCGGTTGATGGTGTCGATGAGGTTGAGGCCGTACTGCTTGCGGTCCTCGGTGACATACGCCAGGCCCGCACCGATCGCGGCGGGGACGGTCCTGGTGCGCACCTCGCGGCCGTCGATCCGCACCGTGCCGGACTCGTAGCGCCCGTAGGAGCGGCCGAAGACGGACATCGCCAGCTCGGTTCGGCCCGCGCCCATCAGCCCGGCCAGCCCGACGATCTCACCGCGGCGCACCGTCAGCGACACATCGTCGACGACCTTGCGCTGCTGGTCGACGGGGTGCCGCACGGTCCACCCGGACACCTCCAGCGCGGTGCTGTGCTCGCCGCGGTACCGGGTGCGGTCCGGGAAACGGTGGTCGAGATCGCGGCCGACCATGCCCCGGATGATGCGGTCCTCGGACAGTTCCGGGGCGTCGCCCGGGTGCGCCCGGACCGGAAGCGTCTCGATCGTACGGCCGTCGCGCAGGATGGTGACGGTGTCGGCGATCCGGCGGATCTCGCCCAGCTTGTGCGAGATGACGATGCTGGCGATGCCCTGCTCGCGCAGCTCCCGGATGAGGGCGAGCAGGGTGGCGCTGTCCTCGTCGTTGAGCGCGGCGGTGGGCTCGTCCAGGATGAGCAGCTCCACCTGCTTGGACAGCGCCTTGGCGATCTCGACCAGTTGCTGCTTGCCGACGCCGAGATCGGCGACGGGGGTCTGCGGGTTCTCCCGCAGACCCACTCGGCGCAGCAGTCCGGCCGCCTGCCGCATGGTGGCGCCCCAGTCCACGAACCCGCGCCCGGCGCGCTGCTCGTTGCCGAGGAAGATGTTCTCGGCGATGGACAGGAACGGCACCAGCGCCAGCTCCTGGTGGATGATGACGATGCCGCACTGCTCGCTGGCGCGGACGTCCTTGAAGGCGACCGGCTCGCCCCGGAAGCTGATCCGGCCCTGGTAGCTGCCGTGCGGGTGGACCCCGCTGAGCACCTTCATCAGCGTCGACTTGCCCGCACCGTTCTCCCCGCAGACGGCGTGGATCTCCCCGGGGCGCACGGTCAGGTTGACCTCGCTGAGTGCCGTGACGCCGGGGAAGGTCTTGGTGATCCCCCGCATCTCCAGGACCGGGCGTCCCTGCCCGGTGTCACCGTCGGCCGCGCTCACTTGAGCTGCCCCTCGGTGAAGTAGCCCTCGTCGACCAGGAGCTGGGTGTTCGACTTGTCGACGGAGACCGGTTTGAGCAGGTAGGCGGGCACGACCTTCTTGCCGTTGTCGTAGTCGGTGGTGTTGTTGACCTCGACCTTCTTGTCGTTGAGCAGCGCGTCGCCCATCCGCACGGCCTGCTTGGCCAGCTTGCGGGTGTCCTTGAAGACGGTCTGGGTCTGCTCCCCGGCCACGATGGACTTCACCGAGGCCAGCTCGGCGTCCTGACCGGTGACCACGGGCAGCGGATGGCGTTTGCTGCCGTAGCCGGCGCTCTTGAGCGCGGAGATGATGCCGATGGAGATGCCGTCGTAGGGCGAGAGGACCGCGTCCACGTCGGTGCTGCCGTAGTTCTTGCTGATCAGGTCGTCCATCCGCTTCTGCGCTTTTCCGCCGTCCCAGCGCAGGGTGGTCGCCTGGTTCATCTTCGTCTGCTTGCTGCGCACCACCAGTTGTCCGGTCTTCAGGAAGGGCCGCAGTTTCTTCAGCGCGCCGTTCCAGAAGTACTTGGTGTTGTTGTCGTCCGGGGAGCCGGCGAACAGCTCGATGGTGTAGTGCTCGTCGGCGTCCTCGTCCGGTTTCTCCAGTCCGAGCCGGTCGAGAATGTACTGGCCCTGGAGTTCGCCGACGCGCTCGTTGTCGAAGGACGCGTAGTAGTCGACGTTCTTCGTGCCGAGGATGAGCCGGTCGTAGGAGATGACCGGGATGTGGGCGTCGGCGGCCCGCCTGAGGACGTTGGTGAGTGCCGAGCCGTCGATGGCGGCGACGACCAGCAGCCGGTGGCCCTTGGTGATCATGTTCTCGATCTGGGCGACCTGGTTCTCGACCTTGTCGTCCCCGTACTGCAGGTCGGTCTTGTACCCGGCCTTGCGGAACTGCTCGGCCATGTTCCTGCCGTCGGCTATCCACCGCTCGGACGACTTGGTGGGCATGGCCAGGCCGATCGTGCCGCCCTTGCCCTTGTCCGGCTGGTAGCGGCTGCCGCCGCGCGCTTCCTGGCCGCAGGAGGCCAGTGCGGCGACGAGCGTGGCGGCCAGTACCGCGGAGACGGCGGTACGGCGTCTGCGGGTGCGCATCGTCATTTCCCTTCGGACTCGGTGTGTGCGAAGCGGTGCAGTGGGCCCGGCAGCCGGGCGCCGAGCGGGGACATCCCGTCCTCGGCGCCGTGCCGGGCCAGCAGGTCCAGGGCGAGCCGGCCGCGGCGCACCCGCTCGCGCGCCGTGTCCAGCACGGCAGCGCGCAGCTGCCGCCCGGAGGGGTAGACGCCGGGCGCCTTGGCCAGCCCGAACTTCAGATAGAGCGGGGCGCCGCGCCGGATGAGCTCGGCCAGTTCGTACATCCGCACATAGCCGCCGAGGTCGTCGGGAGCCTCGATGTACATGTCCATGGGCGCCGCGCTGACCCGCCGGATCTCGGTGAGGTGGTCGGGCGTCAGATCGCTGGGCACATTCAGCGAGTCGGCACCGAGCCGCTCGTAGACCGCGTACGAGGCGGGATTGACCGGCCCGATCAGCGCGGAGACCTTCAGCGTGGTACCGGCGGGCAGGATGCCGGCGGCGCGGGCCCGGTGCAGCGTCCACAACACCCCCTCGTCGGCGACGAGCAGGCAGCGCACCCCCAGCCCGGTGGCGCGCACCGCGTCCTCCACGCACCCGGCGAGTGCGCTGTGGCCGCGGGCCCGCAGCCCTGCGCCGCCGGAATCGGTACGGGTGGCGGCTCCGGTGTCCCAGGTGCCGCGCGGGCCGGTGAACAGGCACAGCTCGATATCCCGTTCGGCGCACGCCTGGACCATCTCGGTGATCTCGGCGTCGGTGAGCATCCAGATGCCGCTGCCCTGGCTGATGCGGTGCAGCGGCACCTCGAGCCGGGCCGACTCGGCCAGGACGACGGCCAGCGCCTCGGGTCCCTCGCAGGAGGGCACCTCGGTGCGCCAGCGGCCGCCGTCGGGGAAGGCGTGCGGGGAGGTGTCGGCGGGTTCGGGCGGGGAAGGGGGCAGTTCCAGGGCGGTGAGGGCGGGTTCACCCGGCAGCCGGGGTGCGGTGCTGGTGGTCACGGGGCTCCTTCGGTACGGGGCGGGTGGCCGTGCGGGAGTGCGGGCGTCAGGGGCGCAGCAGCACCTTGCCCACCGCGGGATCGCCGTCGGCCACGAGGGCGACGGCCTGCTCGAACTCCGTCACCGGCAGCCGGTGGGTGACCAGCGGCAGCGGATCCAGCAGTCCGCGGGCGAAGGCGCGCACCGCGTGCGCCCAGGCGGCGGGCGGGGCGCCGAAGACGGTGTCCACCCGCAACGCGCCCAGGACGAGGGCGGCGGGGTCGAGTTCCGCAGCGCCGGCGGGCGGGATACCGGTGAGCACCAGCCGTCCGCCGCGCCGCAGCAGCCCGGCCGCCTGCCGGGCGGCACCGGGCACCCCCGCCGCCTCGACCACGGTGTCGTAGCCGCCGAGCCCCGCGGTCTCCCGGTGGTGCCGGTAGCCGGTGGCGCCGAACCCGGCTGCGAGCTCCGCGCGCCCGGGGCGGGCACCGGTCACCAGCAACTCCGCGGGCGAGCCGGCGGCCAGCAGCCGGACCGCGAGCATCCCCAGGGTGCCGTCCCCGACGACGGCCACCCGGTCCCCGGCGCGGACGCGGGCACGCAGCGCGGCGGCCGCTGCGCAGGCGGCGGGTTCCAGGAGGGCCGCCGCGGTCAGATCGGCGTCGTCCGGCAGCGGGTGCAGCAGCCGGGCCGGGAGGGTGAGGGTGGGAGCCATGGCGCCGGGCTCGGTGAAGCCGGTCTCGGCGTACCCGGCGGTGCACAGCGTGGTCTCACCGGTGCGGCAGCGGTCGCACAGCTGGCAGTTGCGGAACCCCTCCCCCACCACCTTGCGGCCCACCAGTTCGCCGGGCACCCCGTCGCCGACCGCCTCGACGGTGCCCGACCACTCGTGACCGGGCGTCACCGGATAGCGCGCGTACGGCGCGGGGCGGTTGCCCTGGTGCAGCTCGCGGTCGCTGCCGCAGATCCCGGCGGCGTGCACGCGGACCTGTGCCTCGCCGGGGCCGGGCGGCCGCGGGGTGTGCGGGACGAGGCGGACGGTGCCGGGGGCCTCCAGGACGACGGCGCGGCCGTCGACGGCTCCGGTGGTCGCGGCGGTCACCGGCCGGCGCCGCTCGGGTCGCGGGTCTCCCAGCCCTCGGCCCACAGGTCGAAGTGGGCGCGCTGCTGGGGGAACTCCGCTGCGGCGTCGGTGTCCAGCTCCACGCCCAGGCCCGGTTCCCGGGAGAGCGGGAAGCAGCCGGTCGCGGGGTCCACCTCGGGCGCGCCCCTGACCACCTTCCTGATCTCGGCGTCGGCGAAGTCGTTGAAGTGTTCCAGCACCTTGAAGTTGGGCGTGGCGAAGCCGACCTGGAGGCTGGCGGCGGTCAGCACCGGGCCGCCGACGTTGTGCGGCGCCACCAGCGTGTAGTGGGTCTCGGCCGTGGCCGCCAGCTTGCGGGTCTCGCCGATGCCGCCGAGGTGTCCGAGGTCGGGCTGGACGATGTCGGCGGCCTGGCTCTCGAACAGCTCCCGGAACTCGATCCGGTCGTGGATGCGTTCGCCCGTCGCCACCGGCATGTCCACCTTGTCCGCGACCTTAGCGAGCGCCTTGAGGTTCTCGGGTGGCACCGGCTCCTCCAGCCACGCGGGCCGGAACGGCGCCATCTCGCGGGCGAGTCGGACGGCGGTGGCGGGCGCGAACCGGCCGTGCATCTCCAGCATGAGTTCCGCCTCGGGGCCGATGGCGTCACGCACCGCCTCGATGAGCGAGACGGCGTACCGCGTCTCGGCGTACGAGAGTTCCAGGTGGCCGGTGCCGAACGGATCGATTTTCAGGGCGCGGTAGCCGCGCGCCATGACGTCCCGGGCCGCCCGGTGGTAGGCGTCGGGTGTGCGTTCGGTGGTGTACCAGCCGTTGGCGTACGCGGGGACGGCCTCGGTGAGGTTCCCGCCCAGCAGTTGCCACACGGGCACGCCGAGTGCCTTGCCCTTGATGTCCCAGCAGGCGGTCTCCACGCAGGCGATGCCGGACATCACGATCTCGCCGGCGCGCCCGTAGTCCCCGTATTTCATCCGCCGGACCAGGTCCTCCGTGCGGAAGGGGTCGGAGCCGGCGATGTGGTTGACCTCGGCCTCCCGCAGATAGCCGAGCAGGGCTTCGGTACGGCCCAGCATCCGGGTCTCGCCGACCCCGGTGAGTCCTTCGTCGGTGTGGACCTGGACATAGGTCAGGTTCCGCCAAGGCGTCCCGACCACGTGGGTACTGATACCGGTGATGCGCACGAGAGCCGCTCCTGAGGTCGTCCGCCATGTTCGAGATTTCGACACATGTTCGAAATAGCGATGTGACACTAAGGAGGGCTCAGAGGGGTGTCAATGGCCGGAACGAGCCTTTCTGCGCGATCTGCTGAGCGGGCGTGATCGGCTCTGTTTTTTGCTGTGCGGAGTCCCCCGTGCGCGCGGTCAGGGGCGCGGGGTGGCGCGGGGTGAGGGTCAGGGACGCGGGGTGATACTGCTGTGCACCCGGTAGCGCGGCGGATCCTGCCCAGCGCGCGGCGGACACAGCCGGACGGCGACCGGCCCCGCGAAGCTGAAGCGCCGCTCGGCGGCGTGCCGCCGCACCTCGGACGCGAGCCGCTCACCGACCGGTTCTGCCTGGCCGGCCAGCCGCGCGTAGCTCTCGGAGGGCAGTTCCAGCTCGAAGACGTTGGGCACCACCGTGCGGCCCCGGCCCACGATGACCGCCTTCGCCTCGCACTCGCGGCGCAGCACCTCCAGCACCTCGACCTGCTCCTCGGCGCCGCGCACGAACAGCCGCCACAAGGAGTCGGAGAAGCGCTCCATTCTGCTCTCGACTTCACGGAAGAACGTCATCGCTGCCCGATTCCCTCTTCGCGCCCGAGCATGTTCCCCCGATCAGGTGGCCCGGGGCAGCTTGAAAGGAACGCGCGTGCGAGCCGGGCGGCATCCGGCGGCGCGCCGGTCCCCGCGACCCGTCCGGGATGCACCGCGCCGTCCGCTTCCGCCTCGCCGCGGGGCCGGCCCCGGCGCCGCGCAATCAGGCGGACAGACCGGCGGCCCGCCCCATCCCGCGGGATCGGACGGGCCGCCCCCTGTTCCGGACGAGCGCGACGCGCTCGGAACCGGGCCGACCCGGGCCGGGCCGGGCCGGGCGGCTCAGCCGCGGCGCGACTCGGTGTGCAGACCGAGCGCCTGGGCCAGCTCCTGCACGTTGGTGAAGCGGGCGTCGGCGGGAAGCCCCGCGGCCATGTCCACAAGCCGGTCCGGGGCGTGCTCGGCACGCAGCGCGTCCAGCACCTCCGCGCGCCCGGTCGGGTACAGGTGCCGTCCCAGGTACTGGGCGATCTCCGAGCGCAGCTCGACATCGCGGGGCGTCATCCCGGCAGGGGTGCCGCCGGTCCGCAGGGCCTGCGGGTCCCGGAAGGGCTCGGGCTGGTCCTCGCCCGAGGGCTCCATCTCCCGCCCTTCCTCGCGGTTGGAACGCAGGTCGCCGTGGAGCCGCTTCTTGGCCTCGTCGTCCTGGATCGGTCCGTTCTTGTCGTTCTCCTGCATGGTGTGCTCCTTACACGCTGAGCAGACAGAAGGAGGCTCCCTTGGGATCACGGAGCGTCGCGGTCCGCCCCAGGGGGCCGACCCGGGGCGGGGTGGCGACGGCGCCGCCTTCCCGTTCCGCGGCACTCAGCGCCGCGTCCAGGTCGGGTACCCGGAAGTACGGCTCCCATCGCGCCCGGATACCCGGATCCGGCGGCGCCTCCGGCGCGCCGCCGCGCAGCCCGGCCACCGCGGCGCCGTCGACCCGCACGACGATTTCGTCGTACTGCTCCTCGTAGGTGACCCCGTGGCTCGGGTCGGCCATCCAGTCGAAGATCTCGCCGTAGAAGACGGCGGCGGCGAAGGCGTCGGAAGTGTGCAACTGAAGCCAGGCGGGCGCGGGACCGGAGCCCACCCACCAGGAGGCGGGCCCGTCGCCCTGCCACAGGCCGAACGGCGCGCCCCACCGGTCGGCCGCGATGACGGCACGGCCGCCTCCGGCGCGCAGCGGGCCGACCGCGACGGTCGCTCCCCGCTCGGCGATGCGTTCGGCGACCACGTCGGCGTCCTCGACCTGGAAGTAGACGGTCCAGCGCTCGGCCTCCGGGCCGGCCCCGGGGCCGAGCTGGTTGATCCCGGCGACCGGCTGACCGGCCACCGTGGCGATCCGCCGGTCGGGGCCCGCGTCCGAGGTGACGAACGTCCAGCTCAGCACCGGTCCGTAGAACTCCTCGGCGGCCCGTTGATCCGGGGTCATCAGACTCACCCAGCAGGGCACTCCGCCGACCGCAGCCATGTGTCCGCCTTCCCGCCGCGTGGGGCATCGGGTGTGCTCCACTCAGGGTACATTCGGCTATGTACCAGGCATAACAGACTCTTCGCCGCAGACGCACCCGCTGCGCCACGTTCCGCGGGAGAGGTCGACCCCCACCTCGGACCCGCCCCCGGGCAGGGTTCCGTACACACCGGTACGTACAGAACCGCGACTCCGCCGCGCCACGCGAAGAGCACGGACGGTGCACCCAGGGGAGGGGGCGGGCCTCCTCGGCATCACGGCAGCGTCAGGATGCGGGGACCCTGGTCGGTGACGGCGACGGTGTGTTCGGCATGGGCGGCCCGGCTGGCGTCGGTGGTCAGCAGCGTCCAGCCGTCGGCGCCGGCGCGGTAGGCGTTCCGCCCACCCGCCATGAACATGGGTTCGATGGCGAGCACCAGACCGTGGCGGAGCGGGAAGCCGCGGCCGGGACGGCCCCTGTTGGGCACACGGGGGTCCTCGTGCATGCTCCGGCCGATGCCGTGGCCGCCGAAGTCGGCGGGCATGCCGCAGCCGGCCTGCCGGGCGACGGTGTCGACCGCGTGCGAGATGTCGCCGAGGCGTCCGCCGGGCTGCGCTGCGGCGATACCGGCGTCCAGGGCCAGCCGGGTGGCGTCGATCAGCTCGCGGTCCGCGGGGCGCGGGGTCCCGACGGTGAAGCTGACGGCCGCGTCCCCGGTCCAGCCGTCGAGCCGGGCACCGCAGTCGAGACTCACCAGATCGCCGTCGCGCAACCGGTAGTCGGTGGGGACGCCGTGCACGACGGCGTCGTTCACGGAGGTGCAGAGCACGGCCGGGAAGGGGGTCGGCGCGAAGGAGGGCCGGTACCCCAGGAACGGGGACTCGGCCCCCGCCTCGGCCAGCACCGCACGGGCCACCTCGTCGAGCTCCCGCAGGGACACCCCGATCCCGGCCGCCTCCCGGGCCGCGGCCAGGGCGCGAGCCACCACCCGCCCGGCCTCCCGCATCGCGTCCAGCGCGGCATCGGTCTTGATCTCCACCATGTACTGCGTCTCCCCGCCTCACCACTACCCAATACTTATACCGGTATTAGTATCACAGTCATGGTGAGGACTCCTTTGACCCCGGAGGAACGGGAACGCGGCGAGCGGTTCGGCCTGCTGCTGCGTCAGGCGCGCGGCAGCAGGAGCATGACGGAGGTGGCCGCCGCCGCGGGCGTCTCCGCGGAGACACTGCGCAAGATCGAGACCGGCAGGGCACCCACCCCGGCCTTCTTCACCATCGCGGCCCTGGCCTCGGCGCTGCACGTGTCCCTGGACGCGCTGGCGGCGGGCTGCGCCCAGGACCCGGAACGGCAGGAGCCGGCGCTCTCGGCCTGACGGCAGGCATCGAGGCGCTCGGCCGCGCCAGGGAGAGCACCGTCCACGCGGGCGACAGCGGCGACAGCGGCGACAGCGGCGACAGCGGCGACAGCGGCGACAGCGGCGACAGCGGCGACAGCGGATCGTAAACGAATGGCCCGGGACGGCAAGGGGCCGCGATCATGAACCGACCGCCGCCTCCGTCGAAGGACCACGCCCATGCCTGTGCCCCCGGACCCGACAGTGCTCCACCCGATGCCCGGGCAGCCACGGGTGGTGCTGCTCAAACCGCTCGTGAAGTCCCCGCTGATCGAGGTCGGCGCGTACACCTACTACGACGATCCGGACGATCCGACCGCGTTCGAGACACGCAACGTGCTGTACCACTACGGCCCGGAGAAGCTCGTCATCGGCAAGTTCTGCGCGCTGGGCACCGGCGTGCGGTTCCTGATGAACGGTGCCAACCACCGCGTGGACGGCCCCTCGACCTTCCCCTTCCCCTCCATGGGCGGCGCATGGGCGGAGCACTTCGACCTGCTCACCGGACTGCCCAGCCGGGGCGACACGGTCGTCGGCAACGACGTCTGGTTCGGCCACGGCACGACAGTGCTGCCCGGTGTACGGATCGGACACGGCGCGATCCTCGGCTCCGGCGCGGTGGTCACCAAGGACGTACCCGACTACGGGATCGTGGGCGGCAACCCGGCACGGCTCCTCCGCTCCCGGTACGGCCCGGAGGACGTCGCCCGGCTGCTCGCGGTGGCCTGGTGGGACTGGCCCGCGGAACACCTCACCGACCAGGTGCGGACGGTCATGTCGGGCAGCGTCGCCGAACTGGAGGCCGCAGCCCCGCGGACCTGACGCTCCCGCAGCTCCGGCGCCCCGCCCGGCCCCTCGGCTCCCGGCGGGACGCCGAGGGACGCCGAGGGACGGTACCGGCGGGAAAAGGGAGTGCCCGCGAGCCGGGGCCGGGGCTAAAGTCGCGGGCATGTACTTCTGCACTCAGCTCTACGGCTGACACGGCCGGGGCAACGCCCCGCCGCTCTCCGGCACGCCCCTGTGCGCGCCCCGTCCGGTACTGCCGGGCAGGCCGGCGCCCGGGCCTGCCGTGCCCTGTTCGCCGCAGACCTGAAGTGAGTGATCACCCTTGTCCCGTCGCCGTGCCCATATCGCGATGGTCGGCATCCCCGCCGTCAGCCACGTCCTGCCCAGCCTCGAGGTCATCCGCGAACTGGTGGCCCGCGGCCACCGGGTGACCTACGCCAACGACCCGGCGGTGGCCGACCTGACCGCGGGCACCGGAGCCGAACCCGTCGCCTGCACCTCCACGCTGCCGGTCGCCGACAACAACTGGCCCGAGGATCCCGTCGCCGCGATGGACCTCTTCCTCGACAACGCCGCCCAGGCGCTGCCCCAGTTGCACGCCGCCTACCGCAGCGACCCGGCGGACCTGTACCTGTACGACATCGGCGGCTACGCCGCACGCGCGCTGGCCGAAGCACAGAACCGGCCGCTCATGCAGCTCTCCCCGACCTTCGTGGCCTGGGACGGCTACGAGCAGGAGATCGGGGCGCAGCTGCGGCAGCTGCCGGGCGCGGAAGCGCACCGGGCCAAGTTCGCCCGGTGGCTGGCCGGCTGCGGGGCGACCACCACCGACGTGGACGCCTTCTGCGGCTCGCCCGCGCGGGCCCTGGCCCTGATCACCCGGGCGATGCAGCCGCACGCCGACCGGGTCGATTCCGGCCGGGTGGCCTTCGTCGGGCCCTGCTTCGGCACAGCCGCGTCCGCCGACCGGTGGACCCGCCCGGCGGACGCGGAGAACGTGCTGCTGGTCTCCCTGGGCTCGGCCTACACCCGGCAGCCCGACTTCTACCGGCGATGCCTGGCGGCCTACGGCGAACTGCCCGGGTGGCATGTCGTCCTCCAGATCGGCAAGTACACCGACCCGGGGGAACTCGGCACCGTCCCCGCCAACGTCGAAGTGCGGTCCTGGGTGCCGCAGCGGGCGATCCTGGCGCAGGCGGACGCCTTCGTCACCCACGCCGGGATGGGCGGCTGCGGAGAGGGGCTGCTGGCGGGCGTCCCGATGATCGCCGTGCCGCAGGCCGCCGACCAGTTCATGAACGCCGACCGGCTGGTGGAACTGGGCGTGGCCCGCCGGCTGGACACTCCGGAGGCGACCGCCGAAGCGCTGCGCGCGGCACTGCGCGAACTGGTCACCGACCCGGAGGTCGCCCGCCGTTCCGAGCTGCTGCGCGCTCGGGCCCGGGACGAGGGCGGCACCGCGCGCGCCGCCGATCTCGTCGAGGAGATGCTGGCCTGATCCCGCCTGCGGCGGGGCACCGGGGCGCGCCCGGTGCCCGGCCGCTCCCCGGCTCAGCGCTCCAGCAGGAAGGTGGCGATCTCCCAGGGCCGCAGCCGTACGGCGACGGACTCGTCCTCCACGGACAGTTCTCCCTGCCCGGCCGGGCGGCCGAGCAGATCGCAGCGCCGCGCGGACCGCAGCCCCGGCAGCGCGAGCCGGGCCGGCACCGGGTGCGGGACCTCGGCGACGACGCGGACCTCCAGCCGCCCCTCGCGCTCCCGCACCGCGCTCAGCACCACGCCCTCACCGGCGAGGGTGAGCCCGTGCCCCGCGCCGGGCAGCGGGGTGGCGGCGGTCGCGGTGCCGGGCAGCGCGGTGAAGGGGTGCCGGAAGGACTCGGCGGCGGCGTGCACCCCCGACTCGTGCCACTCCCCCGGGTACGGCAGCACGCCGAAGGTCACCGTCCGCGGTCCCCGGCACTGCGCCTGCGGGGTGGCGAACTCGCCGCCCGCGGGCTCGTCCCGCCACACATGGCGGTTGCGGGACATCATGCCGGTCGGCCGCAGGAGGGTCAGCGCCAGCTCGCCGCCCTCCGCGACCAGTTCGTACTCGGTGGCGTGCTCCAGCAGCACCGCCGCACCGCCCGCCGCGACGAACGCGGCGGCCGGGAAGGTCGGCAGCGGTTCCTCGCCGAAGCCGCCCTCCGCGGTGAGGCCCCGCTCGACCACGGCGAACTGCCCCTCCGCGTGCGAGGTCCCGGCGCGGCGGGGCAGCGGGACATGCAGCCGCACGCGGTGGTCCTCGCTGCGGTTGTCGAAGGAGACGTGCAGCCGCACGAACCGCTCGCCGGCCCGCAGCTCGACCCGGGTGAGCACCGTCGTCGGCTCGGTGGCGGCGGTACGGCCGTCGGCGGCGACGTCACCGGCCGCGGGCCAGGCGTAGCGGCGCTCGATCTCGTACGCGCCGAGCAGCGGGCCCTCCGCGAGGCGGCGGACGGTGACCCCGGTGGGCCGGTCCACCAGCACGTCGTGCCGGGGCGGTGCGTAGTTGTAGGTGTCTCCGAGGTCGCCGCCGTCCACCACCCGTCCCACACCGGTCAGTTCGAGGCCGTCCGCGGTCCGCATGGTGCAGGTGCCGTCCTCGGCGGGCTCCACGGTGAGCAGGCCGTTGGTGAGCGCGCCGTCCGCAGCGCGCACCGGGTGCGCGGGCTCGGGCGCCGCGCCCGGTGCGGCGCGCACCGCCGTGTGGCCCAGCGCCGGTGCCGGGACCGCCGCGACGATCCGCTGCCGGGGCTCGGCCTCGATGACGACCCGCCAGTCGCCCTCCGGCCGCGCGGCGGACAGCGCGTCCCGGACCTCGGCGACGTCGAATCCGGCCTCGCTCCTCCGGGCGACGGTGAAGTGCAGCAGCCGCTCGGCGGGGTCGAGGTGCCAGGAGGTGATCTCCTGCCCGTACAGCTCGTTGCCGTGCACCCGCGCCAGCACGGTGGGCAGCCGGCCGGCCGGAACGGTGTCGTCGGCCAGCAGCGTGGGCGCGGGGGTCGTCCGCTGAGCGGGGAGGACGGTGCCGTCCGCGGTGGCCAGGTGCACGGGTCCGTCGCCCGCCACCTCCAGCTCCACCAGGTCGGTGCGGAGGGCGGGCGTCGGGTTGCACAGCAGGTGCGCGTCGTGCGGGACCTGCGCGGCCAGCCGCTTGCCGACCATGTCCCGTACGGCCAGGCCCAGTTGTTCGGCCTCCGCGATGCGTGCCGCGACCTGCTGCGCGGTCTCGTCGCAGCCGCAGCCGGTGACGGAGTCGTGGCAGGAGACCTCGATCAGGCGGTGCCAGGCCATCTCCAGGAAACGCTGTGCCGCGTCGTCGAGCCACAGCGCGGCCGACGGCTCGGCGTACCGCTCCACGGCGCGTTCGGCGCGGGCCATGGCCTGCTTGAGCGGGGCGCGCGCGGAGAGGACGCCGGGCAGGATGTTGGCCCGCGCGTGGCTGCGCAGTTCGCCGTGCACGGCCCGCAGTCCCGCCGTGTCGGTGGGCTGTGCCGCGAAGTACTCGGCCAGGGTCGCCAGCCGCAGCCGGGTCCCGCCCTCGGGCGGCTGCCGCCGGTTGTGCCGCTCCAGCAGATCGGCCAGGTCCGCGGCGGGTGCGGTGTGGTCCGAGCCGTACATCGCCAGCATCGGGGAGCCGTCCGGCCGCCAGGCACGGAGCGCCTCGGCGATGGCGCCGGCCCGCTCGGCGACCCGCTCCGGGTCGTCGAACAGACCTGCCGCGCTGCCGTATCCGCCCGCCGCCAGGTACTCGGTGCGGACGGCCGTGCCGTCGGGCGCGGTCCAGGCGAAGACGTGGCTGTCCACGGAGGCCGGGACTCCGCGCCACACGCAGGCGTGTTCGAGTCCGGCTCCGCGCAGGATCTGCGGCATCTGGGCGCAGTGCCCGAACATGTCGGGCAGGTAGCCGACCGGGAGCGAACCGCCCAGCTGCCGACTGCGGCGCAGGCCGAGTTCGAGATTGCGGACGATGTTCTCGCCGGAGCAGAGGAACTCGTCCAGCAGGATCTGCCACGGCCCCACCGCCAGCCGGCCCGCGGCGACCAGCGCCGCCAACTGCTCGCGCCTGTCGGGCCGGACCTCCAGGTAGTCGTCCACCGCGACGGCCTGCCCGTCCAGGGTGAAGCGCTGGCGCGAGTCGTTCCCCATGCGTTCCAGCACCTCGTCCAGCAGCCCGATGAGCTGGAGGCGGAACTGCTGGAAGGGCAGATACCACTCCCGGTCCCAGTGGGTGTGCGGCACGATGACGAGTTCTTCCGTGCCCGGCTGTGTGACGCTCATGCGGTTGCTGCCTCTCCTTCGCAGGGGAGCCGGTGGTGGGCCGCGTACGCCGCGACGGCGCGCTGCGCGGTGATCAGGTCGTCCAGCGCGCCCTCGGCGCCGGTCTGCGGCGGGGTGCCCTCGGTGACCATCGCGTGGAAGGCGGCCAGCTCCTCCTCGAACGCCTCGGCCACCGAACGGTGTTCGGCACGGCGCTCGGTGTGCGGCCCCTCCCCCGGGGCCCTGGAGGTCTCGGTCAGCACGGTGGGCGCGTTCATCAGATACGGGGAAGGGAAGGCCAGTTCCAGGGTGCCGCTCTCGTGGTGGACGGCGAAGGTCTCCCGGTAGGCGGCGTGACCGGGCAGGAAGTGCCAGCGGATCGCGTAGCGGGCGCCGCCGGGCAGCCTTCCGGACAGTTCGACGGAGCCGGGGCCCTCGGCGGAGGCGCCCCACATGGCGGCCAGGTCGACGGTCTCGGGGGCGCCGGCCGCGGTCCGCAGCAGCGACAGGTCGTGGCTGATGGAGCCGATGACGATGTGGTAGAGCGAGCGCATTTCCGGGGTGGCGCCGCTGCCGAGCGCGTCGTCCGTCAGCGCGTCGTCGCGTGCCGTGAGCGCGGCCAGTTCCGCCGCGTCCACGTCGCCGCCGGGTGCGGGCAGCCGGGCGAAGGCGAGCTGGTCGGGTCCGGTGGGGTGCAGGACGCACACCTCGGCTGACCGGACGCGGGAGGGGCCGCCCGTGTCCGCGAGCAGCGCCGCCAGCCTCCGGGTGGCCGGGTCGTACTGCTTCATGTAGCCGACCATCAGCCGCGGGCCGCGCTGCTGGGCGCGTTCGGCATCCCCGATGCGGGCCGCCTCGGCCCGGGTGAAGGCGAGCGGCTTCTCGCACAGGACGGCGTGCCCGGCGCGCAGCGCGGCCTCGGCGGCCGGCCCGTGCGAGCCGGAGGTCAGCAGCATGACGGCGTCGAAGCCGCCGTCGGCGAGCAGCGACTCGGTGCTCGTGTGCCGGTGCTCGGGCGGTACGCCGTACCGGGCGCCGAGCTCCGCGAGGGCGCTCGGGGACAGGTCGCACAGCGCGGTGATCTCGAACAGCTCGCGGCGGCGTTCCAGCAGCGGCAGATGCGCGGTGCGTGCGATGGCCCCGAGCCCCGCGACGGCGATGCGCAGGCGCCGGCCGGCCGGCGTGGCGGTGGCGGGGGTCATGGGTGCGGCCTTTCCTGGAGGAGCGGTTCGGACGGTGTCCCGTGCGGTCCCACGGGGGGCGGATCATGCAGCAGGCGGTGCAGGAGTGCGCGGTTCGCCTTCTGCTGCGCGGCGATGCGGCTCTGGTCCGGGTCCGTCTTCCGGTCCTGGTCCTGGGGAGAGGCGTCCTGCTCGACGACCAGCCAGCCGCCGTAGTCCGCTTCCCGCAGGGCTGCCAGGACGGCGGGGAGGTCGAGGTCGCCCTCGCCCAAAGCGGGGAACCCGCCGGCGGCGACCACCGCCCACAGGTCCCCGCCGGCGCGGCGGACCCGTGCGTGCACGGCGCGGTCCGCGTCCTTGAGGTGCACCTGGCGGATCCGGGGCCCGAACTCGGCCACCGCCGCCACCGGATCGCCGCCGGCCAGCCACCAGTGCCCGGTGTCCAGGCACAGCGAGACATCGGTGCGGGAGAGCAGCCGGCGGGTCTCCTCGGGGGTTTCCACCACGGTCCCCAGATGCGGGTGGAAGACCGGCTCCAGCCCGCGCTCCCGGCACCGGTCAGCGGCCCGCTGGACGTCCGCGGCGAAGTCCTCCCACTCCCGGTCAGGACGGTCCGGACCGTCCGAGGGCAGCCGGCCCGGACCGTAGGGCGGGCCCGGGGCCGCGAAGCGCTCCGGGTCGGCGGGGCAGGCCAGCGTGGGGCGCGGCGCGAAGAGCGCGTCGTCGACCGGGACGGCGGTGAAAGTGTCCAGGGTCCGGTCGAGGGCGCGCAGGTCGGCGGCGAACGCGGCGGGCTCCGCGCCGTAGCGCAGATCGGCCCAGCCGCCCGCCAGGGAGAGGTCGTGCCGGGCGAGGCGGCGGGCCAGCGCCTCGCCTTCTCCGAGGTAGCCGAGCGGGCCGCTGTCGGTTCCCCGGTAGCCGTGGTCGCGGAAGGCGGCCAGCAGGCGGTCCGGCGGGAGCGGGTGGTCGGGGCGGTATATCCCGTACGAGACAGGGGCGTTGGCGATACGGACGCGCATGGATCCCTTTCGTGGCGCCGGGTGGGCGCCCGGACGGTTCAGCTGCACAGGGCCACCACCTCGCAGGTGTGCGTCTCCAGCCGGTGGAGCCCTTCGGCGGCCGGCAGGCGGACGGTGTCGCCGCGCACCACGGTGCGCCGTCCGTCGGGTCGCACGAGCACGGTCCCGTCGGCGTCGAGGGCGAGCAGCTCGTCCCCGTACCGCAGCAGCACGGCGGCGTCGGGGCCGGCCGAGACGGCGGTGCGGCCCGCCACGAGACCGGCCAGGACGTCGCCGTCCGGGCACAGCACCCAGGTGGTCGGCGTGCCGAGCGGACGGCCCTGCTCGGGTCGGTGGAAGTCGCTGCCGCCGAGCGGTGCGACCTCTTCGCGCCAGGCCCGCGCCCAGGCGAGGGGTGCCGAGTGCCGCCGGTCGGTCCAGGTGTGGTGCCAGAGTTCGGCGTGCCGGGGCCGCCGCGCGGCGAAGGGCAGTTCCCAGCCGCAGTCGTCGGCCAGCGGGTGGTTGACGGACAGCACGCCGCCTGCGGTCTCGGCCTGCTCCAGCCACTCTCCGGCGGGGCGGCGGAAGTCGATCCACCCGGTGTCGCCGAAGACGTTGGCGTGCCCGAGGTCGGTGGTGACCTCCTGGCCGGGCAGCAGCCGGATACCCTGCCGGCGGGCGACGGCCGGCAGCCAGGGGTGGTGGCTGACGGTGTTGTGGTCGGTGACGGCGAGGAAGTCCAGGCCCTCGGCGGCCGCGGCGCGGGCCAGCTCGTCCGGGGTGAGGGAGCCGTCGCTGTGCACCGTGTGCGCGTGCAGGTCGCCGGCCAGCCACTCCGCGCCGTCCTGCCGGGGGACGCGGCGCCGCGGGCGGCTGTCCGCTGCCGGGTGCGGGGGCGGGGTGGTGGCCGGCGGCGCGGCGGGCGCACGGGTGCCGAGCCGGGCCCGCACCGTCCAGGGCAGGCCCTGCGGCGGGATGCGGTGCAGCCGCAGCAGCACGTGCCAGGTCCCGGGTTCCAGCGGGCCGGGCAGATAGCCGGGGGTGGCCCACTCGCCGGTGACGGTGAAGGTGTCGCGGGCGCCGCCCGACCAGCCGCGGAACTCTCCGTGCGGGCCGAGGAGTCCCAGGTCGAGCACGCCCGCGGCGCGCGGGTAGGAAAGAGTCACGGTGAGGGCGCCGGTACCGCCGGGCACCTCGACCGGGACGGTGCGGAGGACCTGCTGGGCGCGCTGCTCCATCGTCCAGGCGCCGTGCCGGATCTGTTCGCGTACGGTCATGACAGCGGGGCCGCCGCGGTTCCGGCCTCCGCGCGGGCGGTGAGCAGATCTCCGTCCCGGTACAGCAGCGCCCGGTCCGCGCGCGGCAGGGCCCAGCCCCGGGCGCCGAGGGCCGGCTCGCGCTCCTCGGGGACGACGACCTGGGCACTGGTGCCGTCCTCGAACTCCAGGGTGACCAGCTGGGCGCTGCCGAGGTTCTCCACGACCGAGACGGTGCCGCCCATCGCACCGTCCACCGCGCTGTCGGACCAGCTCAGGTACTCGGGGCGGATACCGTAGACGACCTCCTCGCCCGCCGCTGCCCGCGGGGCGGCCTCGTCGGGCACCGGCAGTTCGCCGCCCGCCACCCGGACCGTCCCCTCCGCGGTGACCCGGCCCGCCAGCAGGTTCATGGGGGTCGATCCGATGAACGAGGCCACGAAGGTGCTGGCGGGGCGGCGGAAGACCTCGGTCGGGGTGCCCACCTGGCGGAGTTGGCCGCCCTCCATCACCGCGAGGCGGTCGGCCATGGCCAGCGCCTCGGCCTGGTCGTGGGTGACGAAGACGGTGGTCACGCCCAGTTCCCGCTGGAGTTTCTTGAGGAACGTGCGGGCCTCCAGGCGCATCCGCGCGTCCAGGTTGGACAGCGGCTCGTCGAAGAGGAAGACCTGCGGATGACAGGCCATGGCGCGGGCGAGCGCGGCCCGCTGCTGCTGGCCGCCGGAGAGCTGGCCCGGCCGGCGCTCCGAGAGATGGCCGAGGCCGAGTTCCTCGGCGGTCCGTCGGGCCTTGGCGGCGCGTTCCGCCCTGCCCACCTTCTTGATCTTCAGCGGGTAGCCGATGTTCTCCTCGACGGTCATGTGCGGGAAGAGGGCGTAGTCCTGGAAGACCATGGCGATGTCCCGGTCGCCCGGCTGCAGCTTTGTGACGTCACGCGCGCCGATCCGGACAGTGCCGCCGCTGGCGGCCTCCAGTCCGGCGATGGTGCGCAGCAGCGTGGACTTGCCGCAGCCGGAGGGGCCCAGGAGGGCGAAGAACTCGCCGTCCCGGACGGTGAGGTCCAGGTCGTGCAGGGCCCGCACGCCACCGGGGTAGACCTTGGCGAGCCGGTCGAGGGTGATGTCTGCCATCAGGCCTTGATCCCTCCGTGGAAGCGGAAGCCGTAGCGGCGGCTGACGAAGAGGAACATCAGCACCACCGGCAGCGAGTAGAGCAGCGAGAAGGTGGAGATCAGCGCGAGGTCGGGCTGGCCGCCCTCGGTGTAGAAGGTGTACATGACCACCGCGGCGGGCGACTTGTCGGGCGAGCGCAGCAGCAGGAACGGGATGAGGAAGTTGCCCCACACCTGGGCGACCGTCCACACCCCGACCGTGGCGAGTCCGGGCCGGACCACGGGCACGACGATGTCCTTCATGACGCGCAGCGAAGAGGCGCCGAAGACCCGCGCGGACTCCTCGTAGGAGCGCGGCGTGGTGTCCATGAAGTCCTTGAGGATGAAGATCGCCGCGGGCAGGAGGCCGCCGGTGAGGACGAGGACGACCCCGAGGTAGGAGTCGACCAGGTCGAGTTCGGCTGCGAGCAGGAAGATCGGCACCATCGCCGCGGTGCCGGTGACGATGGAGGACAGCAGCAGCAGCGCGTACAGCAGCCCGTCCCGGCCGCGGATGTGCACCCGGCTGAGCGCGTAGGCGGCCAGCGCGGAGAGCCCGACGACGAGTACGGCGCTGCCGGCGGCCAGGATCAGCGAACTGGCCAGTGAGTTCACGGCATTGGGGTTGTTCCAGAGCCGCTCGAAGTTGGCGAGGGTGAAGTCGGGCAGCGAGACGGTGATGCCCGGGTGCTTGTCGAAGGGGGCGCTGGCCAGCCACAGCATGGGCAGCGCGAAGAACGCGAGGGTGAGGGCGACCAGGAGGTAGACGCCGACGCCGCGCAGCAGGGCGGCGGCGGGGTTCGCCGGGGTTCTCACGCTGACTCCTCCAGTTCGCTGCCGGGGGCGCCCTCGGCGGGTCGTCCGCGTGCGGTCCGGGTCTTCTTCTTCCGGTTCTTCTGGCCGAGCAGCCGCAGGTAGATCACCGCCACCACCAGGTTGATCAGCAGCATCAGGAAGGAGAGCGCGGCGCCGTAGCCCAGCTCTCCGCTGCCGAGCGCCGTCTTGTAGATGTGCACGGGCAGCGTCTCGGTCTGCCCGTCGGGGCCGCCGGCCGTGATGAGGAACGGGGTGAAGTCGTTGAACGTCCACAGGCTGATCAGCAGCAGGTTCGTCAGGATGTGGCCGCGGATGCGCGGGAAGACGACGTCGCGCAGCTGCTGGAGTCCGCTCGCCCCGGCCAGCCGCGCGGTCTCCAGGTGGGAGGCGGGCACGTTCCCGAGGGCCGCGCTGTAGAGCATCATCGAGAAGGCGCTGCCGCGCCAGATGTTGTAGACGATGATCGACAGCATCGGGTGGTCGAGCAGCCAGGCGGCGCCGGGCGTGCGGAGCAGTTCGTTGAGAGTGCCGCCGTCCCGGTCGAGGAAGGCGATCCACAGGAAGGCGACGACCGAGCTGGGCAGGATCCAGGCGAGCATCACCAGCGCTTCGAGCGTCGTCCTGAGCCAGCCGCTGCGCTCGCGCATCCACCAGGCGAGCGCGAAGCCGAGTCCGGCCTGGCCGATGACGGCGGAGCCGAGGACGAAGAGCAGGGTGAGGCGGAGCGAGTGCAGGAAGCTCTCGTCGCCCAGCGCCTTGGTGATGTTGTCGAATCCCACGAAGCCGGGGTCGATGGCGGGGATTCCGGTCAGCCGGTAGTCGGTGGCGCCCAGGTAGAGCGTCCAGACGGCGGGCAGCACCAGGAACAGGGCGATCAGCACCAGCGCCGGCGCGACGAAGGCGGCGGCCCGGCGGCGGCCGAGTCCGGCCGCGTCCCGCTCCGGCTCCCGTCTCCCCGCTCCCTGCGGGCGGCGGTCGGCCGCCGGAGCGGCCTGTTCAGCCGATGATGTGGTCGCTGCCACCGAGCACCTCCTCCAGATCCTTGCGGTAGGCCTGTGCGACGTGGCCGGGCTCCCGGCCCGCCACCACCCGGGCCGTCGCCTCCTGGAGCGCGAGGGAGACGGCGGTGTAGGCGGCGAGCGGGGGCCGGAAGCTGGTGACGGGCAGTGCCTTCTCGGCGCAGAACCGGAGCATGGGGTCCTTCTTCAGGACCACGTCGTTCACGTCGTCCCGCTCGGTGATCATGGCCGCGTCCCCGAGCCGGGCCCGCAGCGCACGCGCCGAGTGCAGCGCGGTCAGCAGGGCGAACGCCTGGCGAGGGTGGCGGGTGTTCGGGTTGAGCACGTGCACGGCGCCGCCGGAGAGGCTGACGTGGTCCCGGCCGCCGATGCCCTCGTGCCGTGCGCGAGCGGGCACCAGGGCATAGCCGACATCGTTGTCACGCCGCTTCATGGGGGCCGTCCCGGTGCCCGGGGAGATCACGTCCCGCCAGAAGTAGTCGCCCTCGGCGAGGATGCCCAGCCTGCCCTCCGCGAACTGTTCGAAGGACTTGTCCCGGCCCTTGGCCTCCTGCTGGAGCCGCGGATCGCCCAGTCCGTGCCGGTAGACGTCCCGGTAGAAGCCGAGCACGGCCCGCAGCTCCGGGGTGTCGCCGTACCAGCGGTCCCCCTTGGCGACCCGGCCGCCGGCTCCGGTGAGCAGCGGTAGCACACCCTGCATGGTGGTGGCCTCGCCCATCGCGGTACCCGCGTTGATCTGCAGCGGGGTGACACCGTCGAGGCGTTTGAGGGCACGCGCCGCGTCGAGGATGTCCTGCCAACTGGCCGGTTGCCAGTCGACCGGGAGGCCGGCCCTGCGGAAGAGCGGTTTGTGGAAGTAGAGGACCCGCGCGTCGGTGCCCGCGGGTATGCCGTACAGCTTCCCCTCGAAGCGGGCGAGGGAGCGCACCTTCGGGCTGATCTGCCGCCAGCCGGACCAGTCGGCCACGCCGGATCCGGCCACCTCGCGCAGCGGCCTGATGTACTCGGCCTGCGCGAACTCGCCCAGCCAGATGCCGTCCAGCGCCATCACGTCCGGCCCCGCCTGCGCCTTCAGGTCGAGGGCCAGCTTGGTCTTGTACTGCTCGTCGTCCACGCCGCTGGGCTGGAACTCCACGCGCACGTCGACGCCTTCGGCGCGCTGCCGGGCGACGAAGCGGGGTATGACCCAGCGCTCGATCCACTCGGCCTCGTCGGCGTTCTTGCCGCCCGCGACGGCGTTGGTGGCGACGCTGAGCGCTATTGCGCCGTTCCCGCCCTCGCCCCCGCGCGGATCGAGCGGACTCCCGCAGCCTGCGAGTGCCGCCGAGCCGGCTCCGAGGACGGCGGCGGTCAGCGCGGTTCTCCGCGCGACAACTCCCATCCGGGCCCCTCCTTGCGTCCTTGCGCCAGAGATCGTGCCCGGAAGAGTGGCACGGTGCCCGGATGACGTAAAGAGCTGTTGTCCTTACATTTACATCACGGGCACAGCACCGGTCACCGGTGACCACGGGAGCGCGGCTCAGCGCGGGGAACGCCGGGTGGCCCCGGCGGTGATGCGCCAGGCCGCGTACAGAAAGGCGATCAGTGCCACGAAGATGCCGATGACCAGGAGGTAGAACAGCCCCTCGACGATGGAGCCGAAGACCCCCAGCAGGATCGCCACCGCGACCAGGAACAGGAACAGCAGCATCGGGACCTCCCCGTCTCAGCGGCGCGCGAGGCGGCGCTCGCCACCCGCGCCCGGGGTGTACTCGATCTCGTAGTGGGCGAAGACGGAGGACTCGTCCCCGGCCGGCAGCACGTCGTCCGTTCCGATGGACGGGGCGTCCTTGACCTGACTCCTGGGGTACCGGACCTTCAGATACCCCGGCCCCACGGTGGCTCCCGCCAGCGGGACGAAGACGAGCCGGTGCCGGGTGGGCATCCCGACGGTCACGGTGGCGAAGGAGGGCTGGTCGGTGGCCGTGTCCACGTACACCGACTCCAGCGGGCCGATCCTGCTGCCACCCGCGTCCACCACGTCGTGCCCGCGCCACTCCCGGATGTCGTCCGGCTCGAACATCTCTTCCTCCGTCCCGGGGGCCTGCTTCCATGGTGGCACCGGAATCCCCGGCGCTCGCGGCAGCGCGCCGGGAGGCGGCACGCACCCCTGGACCTCGACCACGGACGGTGACCGCGGGTTGCCGCCGCGGTCGCCGCAGCAACCCGGCCGGGCCCCCGGGGCGCAGCCCCGCCCCCGGAACGGCTCGGCGCCCCCGCTCCCGCCGGGCGGGCATCCGGGCGGGCGGCGGGTGACCTCCACGCGGACTCCGGCGAGAGGGGGCGGAGCCGGTGGATCGCGTCGAGGCCGGACCCCGGCCGAAGCGCGCCGGGACACCGTCGCCGCGCATCGGACCCCTTTCGGAGGACCGCCGGTCGCAATCGCGTAGCCGCGATCCCGGCCGAGCTCGGCGGCGGACCCGCCGTGGGGCGACTGCGGGAGCAGACACGCCGGTGGAGACGCGAAAGTTCGAGTTTCAATCGCATGAACGAATACCGTCAGCGCTCAATTCCCGCCGTTGCGGCTGGAAACCAGCGGACGAAAGCAGCAACCTCCCATTCTCCAGGACGAGTTCACCTATCGTTCACTTTCGGCGTGCGGGTTCGTCACGCCCTGTGGGTGACGATGGAATCGGCCCAGCTCGGAGCAGTGGACCGGAGGACGACGATGCGACGCCACGTGACCGCCGCCAAGGCGTGCCTCTCGGCCCTCGTCCTGCTCCTGTCCGTCCTGCTGGCCGCCGAAGGCACCGGCGCCCTCCTCGCCACGGCGAGCGGACCGGCGGCACCCGTCGCCACCGCCGAGGACGTCTCCCCCTCCGCGGGGCACGAGACGGAGCACGGTGCGGCCGCCTGCCATCCGCGCCGCGCCGTCCGGCATCCGAGCGCGCCGCCGGCCCCCGGTGAGCGTCCGCCGCAGGTGTGCGCCCCGCGGCTCGGCCCCCCGGCCGCCGCGGGGCGGGTCGCGCTGCCCGGGAACGGCAGCGCGGGCATGCCGTGGCGCAGATCCGCGGAGGTCCTCGTACTGCACCAGGTGCTGCTGCGCTGACCGGCCGCGGCAGCAGCCCGCCGCCGTCCGTGACCGGCCGGTGAGCGGCGCGCGCCGTCGCGGGGCGCGGCCCCGCCGACCTTCCGTACGCAGCCTCCGTACCGCGGCCCGTACCCGGCCCCGCGCGGCCCGGCCCCGGACCGGGGGCCGTACGCCGATCCCGTACGCACCTGAACGCACCTGAACGCACCTGAACGCACCTGAACGCACCTGAACGCACCTGAACGCAAGGTAACCCTGATGCGCTCTCTCATCCCGCACGCACGCACCTTCTCCGCACGGATCAGCGATCACGACGACGAACGCGAGAGCTACGGCAGGCCGGCGCAGGGCCAGTCCCCCGAAGCCCTCTTCATCTCCTGCTCCGACTCGCGGGTGCAGCCCGCCGTGTTCACCGGCGCCCGCGCCGGGCAGCTCTTCGAACTGCGCACCGCGGGCAACGCGGTGCCGTCCTACGCCGGGGCCGGGCGTCCCACCGGCGAGTCGGCCACCCTCGAGTACGCGGTCCGGGTGCTGGAGGTGCCCGAGATCGTGGTGTGCGGGCACTCGCACTGCGGCGCGGTCGGCGCCCTGGTGCGCGGCGAGGACCTGGCGGCCGTGCCGGCCGTGCACGACCGGCTGACCGCCCGACGGCAGTCCTCCGGGGAGCCGGCCCCCGACGACGTGGCCCGCACACAGCCCGACGTGGCCGCAGCCGTGCAGCGCCATGTACGCGCCCAGTTGGCCCGGCTGCGCGGACACCCCTGCGTCGCGGAGCGCGAGGCCGCCGGGCTGCTGCGGCTGCGCGGCTGGTTCTACGGCATCGACACCGGCCGGATACTCCAACTCGACACGCGTCTCGACGCGTTCCTCCCGCTGTGAGAGGTGGCGTCATGACGCACTCCGAGAACACTCAGAACGCCGAGAACACCCGGAACCCCGGGAGCCCCGGGAGCCCCGGGAGCCCCGGGAGCCCCGGGAGCCCCGCGGACAGCGTGCGGCGCCCGGGCGGCGGACGCCGGGGCAGCCCGCTGCCGGACCGCAGCACCCTGCGGGCGGACTTCACCGCCTCGCTGGTCGTCTTCCTCGTCGCCGTGCCGCTGTGCGTGGGCATCGCCGTCGCCTCCGGCGTACCGGCCGAACTCGGGCTGGTGACCGGCATCGTGGGCGGTCTGGTCACCGGGTTCCTGCCCGGCAGCAGCATCCAGGTCTCCGGTCCGGCCGCCGGGCTGACGGTACTGGTGTACGAGGCCGTGCAGACCTACGGCATCGGCGCGCTCGGCGTCCTGGTCCTGCTGGCCGGGCTGCTGCAACTGCTGATGGGCCTGCTCAGGCTGGGCCGCTGGTTCCGCGCCATCTCCGTCTCCGTCGTACAGGGCATGCTCGCGGGCATCGGTCTGGTGCTGATCGCCGGTCAGCTCTACGCGCTCGTCGACGCCGAGGCGCCCGCGAGCGGCCCGGAGAAGATCCTGGGCCTGGGCGGGCTGGTGCTGGACACGGCGCGCGACAGCACCGCCGCGACCGCCTTGGCCATCGGGGCCGGGACGGTGGCCGTCCTGCTGCTGTGGCCGAAGTGGCGGGCCGCGGCCCGGGTGCTGCCCGCGCCGCTGGCGGCGGTGCTGTCGGCCACGGCCGCGACGGCGGTGTTCGACCTGCCCGTCGCACGCGTCGAGGTGCAGGGCCTGCTGGACTCCGTCCAGCCTCCGGGCCTGGACGAGTTCGGCGGCCTCGCCTCACTCGGCATGCTGGGCACGGTGCTCGCGTTCACCCTGATCGCCTCGGCCGAGTCGCTGTTCAGCGCGGCGGCCGTGGACCGGCTGCACGACGGGCCGCGCACCGACTACAACAAGGAGCTGATGGCCCAGGGCGCCGGGAACACCGTGTGCGGGGCGCTGGGCGCGCTGCCGATGACGGCGGTCATCGTCCGCAGCTCGGCCAACGTCCACGCCGGGGCCAGGACGAAGGTCTCCCGGGTGCTGCACGGCCTGTGGCTGCTGCTGTTCGCGGCCGCGCTCCCCGCCGCGCTCGGCCTGATCCCGCTCTCCGCGCTGGCGGGCGTCCTGGTCCACGCGGGCTGGAAGCTGATTCCGCTCCGGGATCTGGGACCGATGTGGCGGGAGCACCGCGCCGAGGCGGTGGTGCTGGCCGTCACGGCACTGGCCATCGTGCTGACCAACATGTTCGAAGGGGTGCTGCTGGGGCTGCTGATGGCCGTGGTCAAGACCGCCTGGGAGACCTCGCACGTCCACGTCGAGACGGAGGACCCCGGCGCGGGGCGGCCGCTGCGGGTCACGGTACTGGGGAACGCCACCTTCCTGCGGCTGCCCAAGCTGCAGGACCAGTTGGAGGCGCTGCCGGCCGACCGGCGCGTCGAACTGTGTCTGGAGAAGCTGCGGCACATGGACCACGCCTGCGGACTCGCCCTGTCCACCTGGGAAGAGCAGCACAACAAGGCAGCCGCACGCAGCGGTGCCGCCGGCACCGGCACCGAGGAGCAGCACGGGGAGGACGCTTCTAGCATGAGCCGATGACACGATTCGAGGGGTACGCGGCGCTGGTGACGGGCGCCGGGCAGGGCATCGGAGCGGCCGTCGCACACCGGCTCGCCGCCGAGGGCGCACAGGTGCTGGTCACCGACCGGGATCCGGACCGCGCCGGGCGGATCGCCGCGGACATCCGCGGCAGCGGCGGCCGGGCCGAGTCCCGCGGTTGCGACGTGACGGACGCCTCGGCGGCACAGGCTGCGGCCGACCGCGCCGCCGAGGCGTTCGGCGGGCTCGACGTCCTGGTCAACAACGCCTACGCCTGCCACCGGGATCCGGCCCGCTTCGAGGACTGGCAGGAAGCGTCCTGGTACGAGGACTTCGAGGTCACCCTGCACGGGGCCGCGCGGTGCACCCGTGCCGCGCTGCCCCTGCTGGCCGCGGCCGACGGACGGGGAGCCGTCGTCAACGTGGGCTCGGTCAACGCGGAGCGGCACTTCGGGAACCACGCCTACAGCGCCGCCAAGGCCGGGCTGGCCTCCCTCACCCGCACACTGGCCGTCGAGTCGGCTCCGCGCGGGGTGCGGGTCAACCTGGTCGAGCCCGGCACGGTGCGCACCGACGTGTGGCGGGAGCGGGCCGAGATGCTGGAGCGCGTCGCCGCGCACTACCCGCTCGGCCGGGTGGGCGAGCCCTCGGACATCGCCGCCGCCGCGGCGTTCCTGGCTTCCCGGGACGCGGCCTGGATCACCGGGGTGAGCCTCCCGGTGGACGGCGGCCTGCTGGTGTCCAACCTGGCGATGAACCGCACCATGGCCCAGCCCTGACCGGTCGGCACGTGGCGGCGGCGGGGCCTGCAGGTCCCGGGCCGGGCGCCGCGTCGGCTCGGCCCTCGACGCGCTGCGTGAGCTGCCGCGCGTACCCGGCCATCGAACGCTGATAGCGCGGCAGGTGCGGCGCGAGGGCCGCCAGCAGGAGAGGCACCGCTTCGCGGGAGCGACCGAGGTCGGTGAGGGCCAGCGCGAGGACGGCACGCACGGCGTCCTCCAGCGCGACGACCTCGGCCGTCTCGCGCGCCCCGACCGCACCGTCCGTCCCGATGTCGTGGTCCAGTTCGGCCCACAGCAGCGCGGCGCTCTCCCCTGGCCGGTCCAGGTTGCGCAGCGAGCTGGCCAGTTGGATGACGGCACGGCGGCGCCGCACCCCGGTCAGTCCGCCGCGCAGCGCCTCCTGGTAGAGCGGGACGGCACGGTCCGGGAGGCCCGTGGAATCGAAGGCGCAGGCCCGTTCGAAGGCGGCCGGGGGGCTACCCGCGGGCTGTTCGTCGGCCGGCTCCCCGACCGCGGCGCGGAAACCCTCCGCTCCGCGCTCGGCCACCAGTGCGTCCATCCGCGCCCAGGTGTCGGCCACCCGCCGCTCCCAGTCGCCGCCCTCGGTCGTACCGCCCGCGTCCTGTCCGTTCACGCCGACAGCTTCACCCGCCGCGCGGCCGGTGGCCAGGGGCGATCGGTCCGGCCCGGCGGGACCGGGTGCGGCGGGCGGAAGCGGACCTCCGTCCGCCACACCGGCCGCTGCCGCGGCGGGACACCGCGGCAGCGGGGTCAGACGTGCACGCCGCGGCTGCGCAGCCAGGGCAGCGGGTCGACCCCCGAACCGACGTCGGGAGTGACCCGGACCTCGAAGTGCAGGTGCGGTCCTGTGGAGTTGCCGGTGCTCCCGGACAGTCCGATCTGCTCGCCCGCGTGCACCCGGGCACCCTGCCGGGTCTGGATCCGCGAGAGGTGCGCGTACTGGGTGTAGTAGCCGTTGGGGTGCTTGATGACGATGTGGTTGCCGAACGGCCCGCCGCTGCCGGTCCGTACGACGGTCCCGGCCCCGACGGCCAGCACCGGAGTGCCGGTCCCGACCGCGAAGTCCTGGCCGGTGTGGCTGTGCGCCCAGCGTTTGCCGGCCGAGGCGAAGCCCGCGGACAGGGTGTATCCCTCGACCGGGGCCACCCACTTCGCTTCCTCGCCGCCGGAGCGGAGCGCGGCACGGGTGATCGGGCCGGCGGCGCGCGCGGCCCTCTCCTCGCGCGCTTCCCGGGCCCGCTCCCCGGCCTGCGTCAGCCGCCGTTCGACGGCGCGCTGCGCGCGTCGCCGCCGGTCGGCCTCGGCCCTCAGCTCGCCCAGCACCGTTCGCCGGTGCGCCCGCTGACGGTTCAGCTGCCGCTGGACCGTCTCCGTGGCGCGCAGCAGCCGGTGGAAGGCGTGGTCGCCCTGGTGCTGGGCACGGAGCTGGTCGAAGAGGGTGTCCGGCGATCCGGTCGTCAGCAGCCGGGTGGCCGGGGCCCAGCCGCCCTGCTGGTACTGCCTGCGGGCGACGGCGCCGAGCTGCCGGTGCAGCCGCCGCAGCCGGTGCTCCGCTCTGCTGACGGCGCGTTCGGCCCGGGCGACCGCCGCCCGCTGCGCCGCCACTTTACGCGTGGCGGCCTCGTAGCGGGCGGCGGCGGCCGCGGCCTCCCGGTAGAGCGCGGGCAGCGGCCGCGCGGCCTCGGCGACACCCTTCGCGGGGGCGGTTCCCGCGGCCTGCGGTGTGCCTCCGGCGAGTACCGCGGCACACACCAGCGCGGCCAGCGGAGCCGCCGCCCGTCTCTTTCGTACGGCCTCATTCATGGCACGATCGTGCGGCCGGGAACCGCGCGGGAGCCGGTTGGCGAGCGCGGCGCGCGGGCAGCTTGAGCCGTTCGCCGCAGCGGTCCGTCCTCAGGACGGGTGCATTCCCGCCCGGTGCGCGGGTGCGTCAGTCGTGCCGGGCGGCGGCTGCCCCGGCCGCCGCCGTCCGCTGCGCGGAGACCGGCTCAGCCGGCTCCGCCGCTGCCGAAGGAGCCGCTCTTGCCGGGCTCCCACTTCTTGCGTGTCGGAGGTTCACCCGGATGGTGCTCGCGGTCACCCTGATCGTGCACCCCGCTGTGCGGCAGCCGGCGGGTCCCGTCGCGCGGCATCTCGTCCGGCTCGCGGTTCTCGGTGATCTCCTCGACCGGGCCGCTGTCGGGCAGGTGCGGCTGCTGATCGGGCTCCGGGAGTTCGGGCTCACGGCTCTTGATCCGGATGCCGAGCCAGACGGCGCCGATCAGCGCGGCCACGATCAGCAGTCCGATGAGCCCGGGCACCAGACCCACCAAGTGATCGCGGGCGGCGAGGTCCGCCGCCGTTCCGAGGACGTCCGCGTTCATGTACTCAGCCCCCTTCGGCTCGCGGTGTCAGCACCCGGGGTTTCCGTGGTGCGCGAAAGAAAACCTGGGCAGCGCCGGGGCAGGGGCCCTACGTGCGGCAGTGGCGACCCTCCGGGCTTGTCGCGCAAGCGGTCAGTCCCCGTCCTGCCCGTCCGAGACCGTGCGGCCGTTGACCGCGAGCACCCCGGGAACCGCCATCAGCTCCCCCACCAGCTCCGGTACCGAGCCGGGCCCCGAGACGGCGAGATTGAGCCTGGTGAGATCCGGCCGCGGTTCATGCATCTGTTCGACATTCGTCTCGGTCACCACGAAACCGCGCTCCGTGCACAGCTCCAGCACGGTACGCAGCACACCTCTCCCTTCCTCGTAGGTGAGCCGCAGCCGGCCCGGCTCCACGCCCGGCAGCCGGTCGCTGAGCTTGGTGAAGCCCCACACCGTGAGGAAGTGCATCGCCACCACCGCCACGGCCAGCAGCGGCAGCCCCGCCCCGCAGGCCATCCCGACGGCGGCCGAGAGCCAGACGATCGCCGCGGTCGTCAGCCCGCGCACCACGTCGCGGCGGAGAAAGATGACGCCCGCACCCAGGAAGCCGACGCCCGAGACCACCTGCGCCGCGATCCGGGACGGGTCGAAGGAGACATCCTCCCTGCCCATCAGATCGGCGAAGCCGTACTTGCTGACCAGCATGAAGAGCGCGGCACCGATCCCCACCAGCGCATGGGTGCGCAACCCCGCGCTCTTGCGTTTGGCCCGCCGCTCCAGACCGATCAACGACGTCAGGACGAATGCCAGGGCGAGGTCGGCGAACTGCGGCCAGCCCTGGCCCAGCGAAGAGGAGAACGCGTCGTTCATAAGCGAGATCTAACAGCTCCGGGTGATTTCTCTCGGTAAACCGGCGATGTGCTGCCGGGGGCGCGCGGTGTCATTCGTTCGGCAGCAGGGGGCCCAGTGGCCCGAGGTCGAGATTCAGGTCCTCGGGCGTCAGCCCGAACCGTTCCCGCAGCAGCTCCATGCGGTCCTCCAGCAGCATCAGCGTCATCCCGATCCGCTCCTCCTGATCCTCGTCGAGATCCCCGACCTCGACCCGGCGGAGGGCCTGCCGCTCCACCAGCTGCCGCAGCAGCTCCACGATGGTCAGCACCAGCGCGGCCAGGTCCCGCTCGACGGTGTCGGGGTCGAAATCGAGCCGACGGCCCGCGCCGGTCCTGCTCTCCTGCGCTCGGGTCACAGCGGCTGCCCTCCCTCCCAGGGCGAGGGGACGTGTGCGTTGACGGAGCTGATCAGGGCCCGCAGGTCGATCCGGACCAGGTCCACATCGGCGATGCCCAGGGTCAGCGACCCGGTGAGCACCACCCCGGTGCCCAGCAGCCGGTCCAGCAGATCCACCAGCGAGACCTGGCGCCGGGCCCACGGCAGACCCGGGTCCACAGCGGCCGGGCCGCTCGGCTCGCGGCGTACCCGCTCGTCCCCGCAGGGCTCGGGGGACGGCGCCGTCACGGCCGGGCCTCCTGCTGCGGGGCCGCGAAGGAGTACGGGGCCCAGGGACCGGTCAGCTCGACCCGGACGGTGGAGTCGTGCCCGCCGAGCCGCTCCACGCTCTCGACGAACTCCTCCGACCGCTCACGGGGCAGGAGGTAGGCCGCATTGAGCAGATTCTGCCCCGGCACCCCGGACAGCTGCGGGTTCTGCGCGGGGTACTCCCGCACGTCCTCGGCCTGCCCGGCGAGGGCCGCGTGGAGCGTACGGCCGAGCTCCTCGGCCGCCTCCAGGGCGTTCTGCCGCGAGGTGACCTCCTGTCTGCGGCGGCGCAGGAACTCCCGTCCACTGGTCGCCGGCGCCGCGGCGGCCGCGGGTTCCGGCGCACGCTGCGCATAGACCTTGACCCCCCAACTCCACCCGGCCCGCAAGCCGGCCGAGTGCCGCCGAGAACTCCTCACGGCCCTCCTCCAGGGCGCGGCGGACCCCGTCCTCGTCCCGGTAGACCGTGGGCAGGCGCAGCGGCAGGGGGCAGGTGCGGGCAGTGACCGCGTCCACCACCGCCTGGTGGGCCCTGGCCGTCTCCTCCAGCCACGCGAGGTCCTCCAGGTGGGCGCGGAGCGGCTGCTCCGCGAACTCCGCCTCCGGGACCCGGCTGACCACGGCCGTCAATCCGGCGTGGTGAACGGGGTACGGGGCGGAGCCGCTCACGCCCCGTACACCGTCGGGCAGTGACTCCTCGAGGGGCTCGGTCACCGCGTAGACGTACCGCAGCTCACCGTTCACCGCGCTCTCCCTCCAGGCGTTCCGGCTCGCGGTCCTCCAGTTCGGCGACGCGCCGCCGCAGCCGGTCGTTCTCCTCGGACAGTTCGCGTCGCCGGGCGCTGGAGCTGAGCGCCGGATCGATCTCCCACCAGTCGATGCCCATCTCCTTGGCCTTGTCGACGGAGGCGACGATCAGCCGGAGTCTGATGGTCAGCAGTTCGATGTCGAGCAGGTTGATCCGGATGTCGCCCACGATCACCACGCCCTTGTCGAGGACGCGCTCGAGGATGTCGGCGAGGTTCGCGCTGCTCCCGCTCTCGTAGCGGTCGGGCAGCCTGCTGCTGCCGGGCATCGGCGTACTCACCGGCGCTCACCCGCCGCGGCGTACTCCTCCTCGGGATCCTCCCGGTACTCGTCCTGACCGTCGTACTCGCCCTCGCCGTCGTACTCGCCCTCGCCGTCGTGGTCATCCTCGACATCGTGGGGGCCTTCGTCGTCGTACTCGTCCTCGTACTCGGCGTCCTCCGGGTCCCGCGGGCCGTCGTCGTACTCGTCCTCGCCGTCGTCCTCCGGCTCGGTCTCCTCCTCGGCCTCGGCTGCGAGGCCCTCGGGCTCCTCCGGCTCGTCGTCGTACCCGGCCTCGTCGTCCTCGGCGCGGCGTTCCTCTTCGGCGACCGCGTCCTCGTGGGTGGTGACGACCTCGCCGTCGCGGATCTCGCCGCGCCAGCCGTCGTCCGCCTCGCCCTTCATCGCGATGTGGCGGACGTAGTGCTTGAGGTCGAGCCGGGCCCTGCGGCCCTGGGCGCGCCAGATGTTGCCGGTCTTCTCGAACAGGCCCTTGGGGTAGTACTCGATCAGCAGGACGACACGCGTGAGGTTGCCGGTCAGCTCAGGGAACGTCACCACGCCCTTCGTGCTGCCCTTGGCGCCCTCGGACGTCCAGGCGATGCGCTGGTCGGGAACCTGCTCGGTGGTGGCGGCCTTCCAGCTCCGGTTGGACCAGAAGATCTTGGCCTTCCAGTCGGAGGTGGTGTCGTCGGCCACCGTGACGTCCTGCCCGCCCTTGGTGAAGGAGCTGAAGTCCTGCAGCTGCGTCCACTGGTCGTACGCATCTCTGACGGGCACACCGACATCGACGTACTCCAGGATGACGATCGGCTTCTGACCGCCGCTCCCCTTCCGGTTCTTGCCTCCTCCGCCGAACATCCCCTTGATGCCCTCGACGGCCTTGTCCTTGAGGCGACCGCCGCCGACCTCCACCGCGGTGCGCAGCGGGCCCTTGCCCTCGGTGATCTTCCGACCGCCTTCCAACGCCAGCCCGGCGAAGCCGAGGCTGTTGCCCTCGGCCACGTCGTTGAGCTTCCCGGTGGCCTGGCCGAGCTTGCGGCCCAGCCCGGTGAGCAGCTTCTCGGCCTCAGCCATGGCCAGCTCGCGCGCCACGGACTTCAGACGGTGGGTCGCCCCGGTGTCGAGGCCGCCGGGCGATGTGCCGCCGTCGTTCTGAGTGCGGGTCTCAGCCATGGCTCCGGCCTCCCTTCGCACTGCTGCTCCGCGCCCTCGTTGCGGAGGACTTTCCGGAGGCCTTGCCAGAGGACGTGCCGGAGGAGGACTTGCCGGAGGAACCGGCGGCGGACCTGCCGGCGGACTCCGGGGTGGACCTGGCAGTCGAGGTGCTGGTGGACCGGGCGGCCGAGGCGCCGCGCTTCGCGGTCCCGGAACGACTCGAGGAGGCTGCCGACGCGGAGGACGACCCGGCCCTCTTGGCCGGAGCCCGGTTCGCCCGCTGCTTCTCGGCGGGGCGCCCGGCAGCCGTCCTCTTCTCGGAGCCCGCCGCCCTGCGCGGGGCGCCGGTGTTCTGCTGCGCGGACTCCGGGGCTCGGGCATCCTGGGCCTCGGCATCGCCCTCGCTGTCCGCGGCCTCCCTCGTCTCGTCCACGGCGTCGTCCGCGGACTCCTCGGTGTCCTCGGCGCCGTCGTGGGCGGAGTCCGCGCGTCGGCTGCCGGATAGCGCCCGGCGCGCTGAGCCCACCGCGCCGCCGGTGGTGTCCTTCGCCGTGGACGCGGCGTCGCGGGCGGTACCGGCTGCGTCCTCGGCGTAGTCACCGACGCCGTCGAGCCGGTCGCGGATGTCGAGGGTGCGCTCGTGCAGCCGGTCGGCCAGCACCTCGACCTGGCGGTTGACCAGCGCACCGGTCGCCGCCCTGCCCGCGCCGCGCCCCGCTGGGTCGCGCTGGACCGCGGTCACGCTCGGGTAGCCCTTGGCCCGAGGGTCAAACCCGCGACCCTCTCCCCCCGGCCGCGGGGGGCTCTCACTCGGCGCCGGAGCGGCTCTCCAGGAGCCTGCTCGCGGCCGCCGCTCCCAGCCGTCGGCGCTCCCGACGGCGGAGCCGGGCCCGCAGCGGAGAATGGATCTCGTCCTCTTCGTACGCGGCGTGCTCGTGGAGCCGGTCGAGCAGGGTGTCCAGCCGGTGCCCGGCGGCGGGCCGATCCGGATCCGCGTCCCTCAGTTCCCTGGCGGTCGCCGCCGCGGCCGACCACCGCTGCCGGGCGGCCGCGACCCGGCGCTCCCCGTCGGGCAGCTTGCGCACGAGGGGGTACAGCGTCTGGTCCTCGGCGCGGGCACACCGCTCCAGCCCGGCCACCAGCTGCTCGGCCAGCGCGGCGCGGCGCTCCGGATCGCCGGTCGCCTCGTAGGCCACCACGAGACGCTCCACCTCGGCATGCTCGTCCGCGAGCAGTTCGAGTACGTCCGGACGATACGTCATCGCCTCTCCCTCGTTCTGTCCCGACCCGCCCGCCCCTCTTGCCGCTGCTCCACCGCACCACCGTTTCGCCCGATTTACACGAATCGCCGTTTGGTCCGCGGAGAGCTGGGGACTCGCGTCCGTGAGCCGAACACGGAGGTGATGGCACGTGCAGCAGGAGCAGACGACCACCCGTGGCGAGAGCGCCCGGGAACCCCGCCGCCCGACGGTGCACGCCTCGCGGGCGGCGCGCGGCCCGGACGGCCCCATGGGCTACGGGCCGCACGCCACATCAGGCGACCGGGACCCGGAATCGCACATCTTCCGCGGAGAGAACTGACCGGCCGGGAACCGGCTCCCTCCCGGTACCCGGCTCGGCCCGGTTCACTCCGCGCACAGCGGGCACCCGCGCGGTTCACCGACGCTCCCCGCACCGACGGGGAAGGAGGAGGACCGCGGATGACCGAGAAGAAGCCGACCGTCGAGCCGAAGGCCCCCGGCACGGCACAGGTCCTGCGATCGGCGCGGGAGGCCATCGAGGAGCTGACCGGCCTGGAGTCCGAGTCGGTCTCCTCCGTCACCAGAGGTGCCGACGGAGGCTGGACACTCCACGTCGAAGTCGTCGAGCTGCGCCGGATACCGGACAGCGTCAGCATGCTCGGCTCGTACGAGATGACGCTCGACCCGGCGGGCGAGCTGACCGGCTACCGGCGGCTGCGCCGCTACGAGCGGGGCAAGGCCGACCCGCGCTGAGTCCCGGCCCCGCGGCACGGCGGGCCGCTCCTCGTACGCGGCGGGGCCGGGTCCCGGGCCGGGCCTGAGCCGGTCCCGGTGCCTTTGGTGCGCAGTTCCGGGCGGGCTCGAGCAGGCCGGCTCAGGACACGTAAACGGCGAGGAGCGTCGCGTCGTCCTCCGCCTCCCGCCCCAGGAGAGTGGAGGCCAGGCAGTCCGTGGCCGCTTCGGCCGAGCCGCTGCCCCCCGCGCACTCCCGTGCCGCGGCGAGGAGCGCGCCGAGCCCCTCGTCCAGGTCCATACCCCGGCGCTCGATGACGCCGTCCGTGTAGCAGAGCAGCAGATCACCGGAGCGCAACTGCGTGGTGTTGAGGGGATACGCGGTGTGCGGGGTGACCCCCAGCATCACTCCGTGTTCCGCCTCCAGCAGTCGCGGTACGCCGTCCCGGACCAGGACCGGTGCCGGATGCCCGGCGCTGGCCCAGCGCAGAACGCGGGTCCCGGGGTACAGATGGCCCACCACGCAGGTGGCGGTGGTGTCCAGACCGCCGTAGTAGACGACCTCGCCCAGTGCCGTCGACAGCTCCGCCGCGTCCTCGTCCGTGTAGGCGAGCCCCGCCAGCGCGGAACGCTGCTGCACCGCCCGGCTGGCCGCGTCCACGCCATGCCCCGAGGCGTCGCCGACGGCCAGCAGCACCCGGCCGTCGGGCAGCTCCCGGCACTTGTACCAGTCACCTCCGACCCCCGACTCGGAGGGCACATAAGCGGCACTCACGGAGAGCCACGGCGGGGTGAGCGCGCCCAGTGGCGGGGTGAGCGCCCTGCGGAACGTCTCCGAGACCCGACGCTCGGTGGCCGCCTCCCGGCGCAGCCGCTCCGTCTCGGTCAGCGCCCGGCTCAGCAGCTCCTCCTGACCGGTGATGTCCCTGGCGGCGAACAGCAGCGACTCGGGGAGCCGGGCGCCCTCGGGCTGCGCATGGCCGGTCCAGCGGACGCGGCGTACCTCTCCGTCCACGTGGAGCGTGAGCTCCCGGCCGGGCACCTCGCCGCCCGCCAGCAGGGCGCGCATGTCGGCGACGAAGACGGGCACGTCGGCCGGGTCGACCAGCCGGCCCACGGCGACCAGCTCGGCGGCGAGGCCCCGGGCCGCGGACACCGTGCGGGCCGCCCGCTCCTCCGCTGGAACACCCTCGGCCGGCGCCGCCAGGCCGAGCAGTTCGCGCAGCCCTCGGGACCAGTGCATCCGGCCGGTGACCAGATCCCATTCCGCCCATCCCAGGCGGCCGCCCTGCTGGACGAGGCGGCCGAGCCGGGCCTCGCCCACCGGCTCCCAGTTCGTCAGCAGCAGCCCCTCGTCCGGCAGCAGGGTCACGGTGCCGCGCAGCCGGGCGCGCCGGAGCACGCCGTCGATCACATCGACATAGTCGATGGTGTCGCTGGACACCGGGGTGCCGCCGGTCAGGGCCGCGCAGTAGACGTCGTACATCCCGCTGCTCCGGATGCCCGGCCGGGTCTCCGACAGCCGCTTGCCGAGGAACTCGTAGGAGCCGCGTTCCACACCGCTCAACTCGAAGTGGTTGGCACCGACGACGAGGAAGTCGGCGACCGTGCCGTCCGGGCCGTACTCCGGGCGCAGCAGCGTCGAGCTGCCCCGCAGCACCCCCAGCACGGCCGGCATCCAGGACGGCAGCCCGGGCAGTACGGCCACGTCGCCGGGCGGCACCGGCTCCGCGCCGTCGTAGGCGAACGGCCCCCTCCTGGGCCGCCCCGCCCCCTCCGGGGAGGGGCTGGGGTGGACAGGGTGCGCGGGGTGCGCGGGGTGCGCGGGGCTCGCCGCGGCGATCCGGACGCGGGCACGGTGCCGGGCGCGGGCGACGGTGCGCAGCGCCGCCCGGCTGAGCTCCCGGAGCGCGTCTTCCGAGGCGCTGGCGGAGGCTCCGGAAGCTGGGTCCGCAGACGAGGCGTCCATAGACGGCCATTCTCTGCCGTGCCCGGCCGCTTCGCCGGGCGGCGGGCCGGCCCTCGTGCCCGAGCCGGGCACCGGTGCGGGCGTCCTCGCCTAGAGTCGGGGGTATGACGGCAGACGAGGGGTCGGTACGGGTCGACAGCTGGATCTGGTCCGTACGGCTGACGAAGACCCGCTCCCAGGCGGCGACCGCGGCCCGCGGGGGCCACGTCAAGGTCAACGGGGAGTCGGTGAAGGCGGCGCACGCCCTACGGGTGGGGGACGAGGTGCGGGTGCGCCAGGCGGGGCGCGAACGGATCGTGATCGTCAAGCGGCTGATCAAGAAGCGGGTGGGGGCACCCGTCGCGGTCGCGTGCTACCAGGACAACAGCCCGCCCCCGCCGTCCCCGGTGGAGGTCCCCGTCGTCGCCCGCCGCGACCGGGGCGCCGGACGCCCCACCAAACGCGACCGCAGGGAGCTCGACCGGCTGCGCGGAGCGCAGTGACGCACCGCTGAGAGTGCTGCCGAGAAGGCGGCCGTCCCGCAGCCCGCGGCACGCGCGGCCCGGGGGCCGTTCGGTACCCGCACGGAACCGGCACCGGGGTGCCCTCTAGGGTTCCGGTATGACCGAGCGGAGCCGACGGCCGCTGGCGGGGGTGCTGGCAGCGATGGCCGTGTCGTTGACCGGCACCCGTATCTCGGCCGTCGCGCTCCCCTGGTTCGTGCTGGTGACCACCGGCAGCACAGCGCGCACCGGGCTGGTCGCGCTGGCCGAGCTCGCCCCGTACGTCCTGGTCAAGGCGTTCACCGGCCCCCTGGTGGACCGGACGGGGCCGCGCACGGTCTCGTCGGTGACGGATGTGCTCAGCGCGGTCGCGGTGACCGCGGTCGGTCTGCTGCACCTGATGGACGTGCTCTCGTTCTGGCTGCTGCTTCTCCTGGTCGCACTGGTCGGGGCGGCCCGGGGGCCCGGCGATCTGTCGAAGGAGATCATGGTCCCGGTGGCGGCGGATCGTGCCGGGGTGCCGTTGGAACGGGCCGCGGGACTGGCGGGGGTGACCGAACGGCTCGCCTCCACCGTGGGCCCGGCGGCGGGCGGCGCGGTGGTGGCGCTGCTCGGCGCGCAGACGGCACTGTTCGCCATCGCCTGCTGCTTCGCCGCGGGTTCGGCTGTGATCGTGCTGCTGCTCCCGGCCCGCCGGGGCGGCAGCGCCGAGGGGGCCGACGGCCCCGGCCCGGCGGGCGGGGCCGAGAGGGCCGAGGGAGCCGGCGGCGATCCCGCCGGGCCCGGCCCCGGCTACTGGCACCGGCTCGGCGCGGGCTTCCGGTTCCTGCGCGGCGATCCGCTGCTGCTGACGGTGATCGTGATGGTCGGTGTCACCAATCTGCTGGACGCCGCTTTCGCCACCCTGCTGCTGCCCGTGTGGGCACGGGAGTCCGGCAACGGGCCCGGCGCGATCGGACTGGCCAACAGCGCGCTGGGGATCGCCGCGGTCGCCGGGAGCCTGGTGGCCGCCGCTGTCGGGCACCGGATACGCCGACGCCCCGTCTTCTTCGCCGGGTTCCTGCTGGCGGGCGCACCGCGCTTTCTGATCCTGGCCGTGGACGTACCGCTGTGGGCGGTGCTCGGGGTGTTCGCGCTCGGCGGCTTCGGGGCCGGCTTCCTCAATCCGATACTGGGGGCACTCAACTTCGAGCGCGTCCCCGGCGAGCTGCGGGGCCGGGTCAATGCGCTGGGCGACTCGCTGGCCTGGACCGGCATCCCCTTCGGCGGCCTGCTCGCCGGTGCGGCCGTCGCCTCCTTCGGCCTGGCACCGGTGCTGCTGGCCGGCGCGGCCGCGTACTTCCTCACCACGAACCTGACCGGTCTGCGACCGGAGTGGCGCGAGATGGACCGGAAACCTCCGCAACCCCGAAGCACCGTCGAGGAAGCCGCGGACCCGGACGCCGGAGCGGGAACCGCACCCGACGGCCGGGGCCCGGCGGCGGAGCCGGGACCGACCGGCGATCTGACATCCGCCCGGCCGTAGCCCGCAGGATCCGCCGCGCGGCGCCCGGCTGCCGATCGGCGTACGCGAGCGGCCCCGAGCCCGCGGCGCCCGGCAGCTCCTCCTCCCCCGCGGCGCGGGCAGGTTCCGGCGAGGCGGCGCCGGGGATCCGTACCGGCGTCGCGGTCCTGCCCGGCGGACGTCCAGCCGGGCGGCAAAGCGCCTCGGCAGGCATGCCGCAGCGGCGGTCAGGGGACCCGGCACGCATGACGATCCTCGGTCTGCCGGACCGCATCCGCGCATGCCTGTTCGACCTGGACGGTGTGCTGACCAAGACGGCCGCCGTGCACGCCGCCGCCTGGAAGGAGATGTTCGACGCCTATCTGCGGGACCGGGACGGGCCCGGCTTCCGCCCCTTCGACCAGGTGGCGGAGTACGACGCCTATGTGGACGGGCGCCCGCGGGCCGACGGCGTACGCACCTTCCTCGCGGCGCGGGACATCCACCTCCCGGAGGGCGAACCCGACGATCCGCCCGGCCGCGAGACGGTCAACGGGCTGGGCAACCGCAAGAACGACCTGCTGCTGCGGAAGATCCGCAGCGACGGTGTGGCCGCGTACGACGGCTCGGTGCGGTATCTGCACGCGGTGCGGGCGGCGGGGCTGCGAACGGCCGTGGTCTCCTCCAGCGCCAACTGCCGCGACGTGCTGGCCGCCGCCGGTATCGAGGACCTGTTCGAGGTGCGGATCGACGGGATCGTGGCCCGGGAGCGGCGACTGCCGGGCAAGCCGCATCCGGACACCTTCCTGGCCGCCGCCGAGGACCTGGGGACGGCCGCGGGCGAGTCCGCCGTCTTCGAGGACGCGCTCGCCGGGATGGACGCCGGACGGGCCGGGGACTTCGGCTACGTCGTGGGAGTCGACCGCACGGGACAGGCGGATGCGCTCCGCGCGCACGGCGCGGACACCGTCGTGCAGGACCTGGCCGAACTGACGGACCGGGAGGGGAACCGGAACCGGGACGTCCCCCGGCGCCCGTCGCGGAAGGAGCGCCCGTGATCAGCAATTCGTCCTACGCCGTGCAGCCCTGGTCGCTGCGCGAGAGCACGCTGGACATCGACCGGCTCCCGCAGAGCGAGTCGCTCTTCGCACTCTCCAACGGGCACATCGGCTGGCGCGGCAACCTCGACGAGGGGGAGCCGCACGGCCTGCCCGGCACCTATCTCAACGGGGTCCACGAGCTGCGCCCGCTGCCGTACGCGGAAGGGGGCTACGGCTACCCGGAAGCCGGGCAGACGGTCATCAACGTCACCAACGGAAAGGTCATGCGGCTGCTCGTCGACGACGAACCGTTCGACGTGCGCTACGGCAAGCTGCGCTCCCACGAACGGGTGCTTGACCTGCGCACCGGACTGCTGCGCCGGGTCTGCGAGTGGAGTTCGCCGGCAGGCTGCACCGTACGGGTGACCTCGACCCGACTGGTCTCCTTCAGCCAGCGGGCCGTCGCCGCCGTCTCCTACGAGGTGGAGCCGTTGGACTCCGACGTCCGCGTCGTCCTGCAGTCCGAACTGGTCGCCAACGAGCAACTGCCGCAGAAGAGCGGCGAGGACCCGCGAGTCGCCACCGCGCTGGAGGACGTGCTGCAGCCGGAGGAGGACTTCGCCTCCGACATGCGGCTGCGCCTGGTGCACCGCACCGAGCGCAGCGGGCTGCGGGTCGGCGCGGCCGCCGACCACCTCGTGGACGGCCCGGAGTCGACCCGCACCTCCAGCGAGAGCGGGGAGAACGTCGCGCGGCTCACCGTCACCGCCGAGCTGCGGCCGGGCGAGCCGCTGCGGGTGGAGAAGCTGGTGGCCTACGGCTGGTCGGGGGTCCGCTCGCTGCCCGCCGTGCGGGACCAGGTCGACGCGGCTCTGGCCGGCGCCCGCAGCAAGGGCTGGCAGGGGCTCGTGGACGAGCAGCAGGCGTATCTGGACAGCTTCTGGGCGCGGGCCGATGTGGAGGTGGACGGAGACGCGGAGATCCAGCAGGCGGTGCGCTTCGCCCTCTTCCATGTGCTGCAGGCCGGCGCCCGGGCCGAGAAGCGCGCCATCCCCTCCAAGGGGCTGACGGGCTCCGGCTACGACGGCCATTCCTTCTGGGACAGCGAGCAGTTCGTGCTGCCCGTGCTCACCTACACCTCGCCGGACTCGGTGGCCGAGGCGCTGCGCTGGCGGCAGGAGACCCTGCCCGCGGCGCGGGACCGGGCCCGCCAGCTCGGCCTGCGGGGTGCGGCCTTCCCCTGGCGGACCATCGACGGCTCGGAGTGCTCCGCGTACTGGCCGGCCGGTACGGCCGCCTTCCATGTCAACGCCGACATCGCGGACGCGGTCACCCGGTACGTCGCGGCCACCGGAGACGTGGAGTTCGAGCGGGAGACGGGGGTGGAGATCCTGGTGGAGACCGCCCGGCTGTGGCTCTCGCTGGGACACCACGACCACCGCGGCACCTTCCACTTCGACGGGGTCACCGGGCCCGACGAGTACAGCGCCGTCGCGGACGACAACCTGTACACCAACCTGATGGCGCAGCAGAACCTGCGCGAGGCGGCGGAGGTGGTCGAGCGGTACACCGAACAGGCCGCCGCGCTGGGGGTGGACGACGAGGAGGCCGCCGCCTGGCGGGACGCGGCCGAGGCGGTGGCGCTGCCGTTCAACGAGACACTGGGCGTGCACGAGCAGTCGGCCGGCTTCACCGGGCACCAGATGTGGGACTTCGCCTCGACCGGCCCGGACCAGTATCCGCTGATGCTGCACTTCCCCTACTTCGACCTGTACCGCAAGCAGGTCATCAAGCAGGCCGACCTGGCACTCGCGCTCTACAAGCGGGGCGACGCCTTCGACGCGGAGCAGAAGGCGCGCAACTTCGACTACTACGAGCAGATGACCGTCCGGGACTCCTCCCTCTCCGCCTGCTGCCAGGCCGTGATGGCCGCCGAGGTCGGGCATCTGCGGCTCGCCTACGACTACGTGGGCGAGGCGGCGCTGATGGACCTCGCGGACCTGGAGAGCAACACCCGCGACGGACTGCACATCGCCTCGCTGGCCGGGGCCTGGATCGCGCTGGTCGCCGGGTTCGGCGGGATGCGGCTGCGGCACGGCATGCTGGACTTCTCCCCGCTGCTGCCCGAGCAGCTCAGCCGGCTGGCGTTCACCGTGCAGGTGCGGGGGCGGCGGCTGCGGGTGGAGATCCGCAGCCGGACGGCCGTCTACACGCTGCTGGAGGGGGAGCCGCTGGAGCTGTGCCACTGCGGCGGACAGTTCACCCTCTCGGCCGGGGAACCGCAGACCCACCAGGTGCGGCGCCCGCCGCCGCGCCCCGAACCGTCCCCGCCGCAGGGCCGGCACCCCGCCCGGCGACGCGGCGGCCCGGTACCGGTCGAGCCCGGGCGGTGACTCCGGGGCGGCTCCGGGCGGCGCGGACACCCACCGGTCCGCGGGCCTCCGCCCGCAGCCGTCCGCCGGGATGTGGGACAGTGCGCCGCCGACAGGGCGGTACCGCCGTCGGAAACGGCACTCGCCCCCGGTGTGGGTACCGCCCTCAGGTGTGGCGCTTCAGCTCACGGCGGGCCAGCGACCGCTGGTGCACCTCGTCGGGGCCGTCGGCCAGCCGCAGCGTGCGCGCCGAGGCCCACAGGTGGGCGAGCGGATAGTCCTGCGAGACCCCGGCGGCGCCGTGCAGTTGGACGGCGTCGTCGAGGATCCGCACCACCGAGCGCGGTGTGGCGATCTTGATGGCCTGGATCTCGGTGTGCGCGCCCCGGTTGCCGACGGTGTCCATCAGCCAGGCCGTCTTCAGCACCAGCAGCCGCAGCTGCTCCACCTGCACCCGCGCGTCGGCGATCCACTCGCGCACCACGCCCTGGCGGGCCAGCGGCGCCCCGAAGGCCGTCCGGTCCAGCGCCCGGCGGCACATCAGCTCGATGGCCCGCTCGGCCATGCCGATCAGCCGCATGCAGTGGTGGATGCGGCCCGGGCCGAGCCGGGCCTGCGCGATGGCGAAGCCCCCGCCCTCCTCGCCGACGAGAGCGGACACCGGGACGCGGACGTCGTGGAAGACCACCTCGGCGTGGCCGCCGTGGTAATGGTCCTCGTACCCGTAGACGGACATGGCACGGCGCACCTCGACGCCCGGGGTGTCGCGGGGGACGAGCACCATGGACTGCTGGCGGCGCACGTCCGCGCCCTCCGGGTCGGTCTTGCCCATGACGATGAAGATGGCGCAGTCCGGGTGCATGGCCCCGGAGATGTACCACTTGCGGCCGGTGATGACGTACTCACCGCCGTCCCGCCGGATCCGGGTGCCGATGTTGGTGGCGTCCGAGGAGGCGGCGTCCGGCTCGGTCATGGCGAAGGCCGAACGGATCTCGCCGGCCAGCAGCGGCTCCAGCCACCGGGCACGCTGCTCGGGCGAGCCGAACTGGGCGAGCAGTTCCATGTTCCCGGTGTCGGGCGCCGCGCAGTTGAGCGCGGTCGGCGCGAGCTGCGGACTGCGCCCGGTGATCTCGGCCAGCGGCGCGTACTGCAGGTTGGAGAGTCCGGCCCCGTACTCCTCGTCGGGCAGGAAGAGGTTCCACAGCCCCTGCTTGCGCGCCTCGGCCTTGAGCTGCTCGAGGACCGGCACCGTGCTCCAGGGGGAGTCCTGCGCACCGCGCTCCTCCTCGGCCGTCTGCTCGGCCGGGTACACGTACTCCGTCATGAAGGCGAGCAGCCGCTCGCGCAGTTCCTCGGTGCGCGCGTCGTATGCGAAGTCCATGAGCTGCCTCAGCCCTTCCGCAGAGTGGAGAGTCCGTTGTCGATGAAGACCGGCACCAGTTCGCCGATCCGGTCGAAGCCCGCGCCGACCGTGCTCCCGAGCGTGAAGCGGTAGTGGATGCCCTCGAGGATGACGGCGAGCTTGAAGTAGGCGAAGGCCGTGTACCAGTTGATCCGCGAGACGTCGCGGCCCGAGAGCCGGGCGTAGCGTTCGATCAGCTCGGCGGCCGACGGGTGGCCGGGTGCCCCGCTGGTGGTGCTGACCGGCGAGTCGGGCACGTCCTGCCGTTCGCTGTACATCGCCAGCAGCCCCAGGTCGGTCAGCGGGTCGCCGAGCGTGGACATCTCCCAGTCGAGCACCGCGGCGACCTCGCCGCCGGCGTCGATCAGCACGTTGTCGAGACGGTAGTCGCCGTGCACGACGGTGGGCCGCGGCGAGTCGGGCAGCGCCTCGCCGAGCGCGCCGCGCAGCTCGTCGACGCCGGTCAGCTCGCGGCTGCGGGACGCTTCCAACTGCTTGCTCCAGCGGCGCAGCTGCCGCTCCAGGAAGCCCTCGGGCCGCCCGAAGTCGCCCAGCCCCACCTCGTGCGGGTCGACGGCGTGCAGCGCCACCAGCGTCTCGGGGAGCGCCAGGACGACCTCGCGGGTCCGTTCGGCGCCGAGCGGGGCGAGCTCCTCGGCGGTGCGGTAGGGGGTGCCCTCGACGTGGTCCATCACGTAGAACGGCGCGCCGAGCACGTCCGGGTCCTCGCACAGCAGCACGGTCCCGGGCACCGGCACCGGGGTGTCGCGCAGCGCGCTGATGACGCGGTGCTCGCGGGTCATGTCGTGCGCGGTGGCCAGCACGTGCCCGAGCGGCGGCCGTCGCACCACCCACCGGCCGACCCCGTCGGTGACCCGGTAGGTGAGATTCGACCTGCCGCCGTGGACGACCTCGGCGCTCAGCGGCCCGCGCACCAGTCCGGGGCGCTCGCGCTCCAGGTGCGCGGCCAGCCGCGGCAGATCGAGACCGGGCGGGTTCTGTTCGCTCATCGTGCGCGCTCCTTCGGCATCGGTCGCACCCGATCATGCCGACTAGTCGGTATGGAGTCCAGAGGGGGTGCCCTTCCGGTCCGGATTCCGCTCCCGACGGCAGGGCGGCGTCACGGTCCGGATTGACCGTCGACCTCCCGGCTCGGTGTGTGATGCACCGCTTTCCGACCGAAGTCCCATGACAGGCGCACGGGTCGCGCTCTAGCCTCGGGGCATGCCCATGGGTGACAACGAGCCGCTGTTCGTACGCGACGAGCGCTCCAGGAACGGCTACGTCCTCAACCACCGCAACCCCTCCGGCCTGGCCCTGATCATCGTCCTCACGGTCGGGGTGCTGATCCTGGCCGCCGTCGCGCTCGCCTGACCCGCGGGCCGCTGAACCCCGCGGACGCCCCTCAGCACACCCGGGCGCGCGCCAGTGCGCTCCGCACGGCCTCCCGGGTCTCCTCCGGGGTGCCGGCGACGGAGACGGCCGCTCCGTGCTCGTCCCGGCCGAGCGGCTCGAGGGCCTCGAACTGCGAGCACAGCAGGCTGGACGGCATGAAGTGGCCGCCGCGGCGGTCCAGCCGGCCGGCTATCAGCGGGTAGGGGCCCGCCAGGTGGACGAAGAACAGCCTCCCGGACGCCCGGCGGAGCCGGTCGCGGTAGCGGCGCTTGAGCGCCGAGCAGACCAGCACGCCGCCGTCGGCGGGGCTCCCGGCGGCGGCACGCCGGCGCAGCCAGCCGGCCACCGCGTCCAGCCACGGCGCCCGGTCCGCGTCGTCCAGGGGGACGCCGGCCGACATCTTCTCGATGTTGTGCGCGGGGTGGAAGTCGTCCGCGTCGGCGAACGGCACGCCGAGCGCCTCGGCCAGCCACTCGCCGACGGTGCTCTTGCCCGACCCGGACACCCCCATGACGACCACGAGCGGCGCGTGCGGGCCCTCGGGGCCGTTCACAGCAGCATCATTCCTCCCGCTCCGACCAGCACCAGCACACAGGCCAGCGTCCCCAGGGTCTGCGCCGCCCCCATCGTCCGGGGCCGGGCACGGGAGAGCGCGCGGATCCGGCGGTGCGCGGTCACCAGCAGGCCCACCCAGGCCAGCGCGCCCAGGCAGGCGGCCGCCACGGCGGGACCGGACGGGTCGGCGAGCGCCACCCGTACCGTCAGCGCCACCGACACCGCGCAGGTCAGCGTCGTGCGCCGCCAGGCCAGCCAGGTGCGCTCCGGCTGGGCGCCCGGGTCGCGGGGCGGCTCGCCGCTCACCGGCCGGCCAGGCCGAACACCACGACGACGACGACCAGCAGCGCCGCGAACGCCGTGCCGCCCGCCAGCAGCACCGGGAAGCGCGAGGCGGGCAGGTCCTCACCGCGGCGCATGGCGCGCTCGCAGCGCACCCAGTGGTTCACGGCCCGCACGGCACACAGCGCGGCACCGGCCAGCAGCACGGTCGCGACGGCCGTGCGGGCCCCCCAGCGCAGGTCCGTCAGGAACTGGTCGACCGCGATCCCGCCCGCCACCAGGGCCAGCGCGGTGCGGATCCAGGCGAGGAAGGTGCGCTCGTTGGCGAGCGAGAAGCGGTAGTCGGGCGTGGTGCCCTCCTCCCTGAGCCGCTGGGGGGCGAACCACAGCCGAAGAGTCGCCGAGAGCCGGTCGCGCATGGCTCAACCGTACGCGGTGACCTGCGGCGCTTCCCCACGGGGACACCCGCGTCACCCGGGGGCGCCCCTTACCGGCGGGCAGCCCGGCTACTGCGGGCCGAGCCGCCGATGGCACTCCAGCCCGTCCGGGACGATGTCGCCCCGCGCCTCCCAGCCGGCCAGCCGCCGCTCCAGCTCCTCCTCCGGCAGGAAGTCCCACCACGCGACCTCTTCGGGCTGCGGACGGACGGGCCGGGTGCACACCACCTCGTACACCTGGAGGAACCAGGAGTACTCGGGCGTCTCGAAGAGGAACTTCAGCCGCCGCTCGGGCCGCGGCAGCCCGCTGACGCCCAGCTCTTCCTCGGCCTCCCGGAGCGCCGCCGTGTCGTAGTCCTCACCCGCGCCGACGACGCCACCCACCACGACGTCGTACATCCCGGGGAAGATCAGCTTGGTGGGCGTGCGGCGGTGCACGAAGATCCGGCCCGCCGCGTCCCGGACCCGGATGGAGGTGCTGCGGTGCCGCAGCCGGCCGGCGTAGACCTCGCCGCGCAGCCGCTGCCCGACGACCCGGTCCTGTGCGTCCACGATGTCCAGCAGTTCGTCCGCCGAGCGCCCCTGGGGTGTCATACGCCCATCCAAGCACCGCAGCCGGGCCCCGCGCAGGGGTGTCCGCGGGCGGGCCCGGAGGTTACTCTCCGGTCACCGGTCCCGGAGCAGGTGGCCGCGCACCTGTGCGGCAGTCGTCAGGAAGGGTGGGAGCATGGCGTACGACGCCGATGTGATCGTGGTCGGAGCCGGACTCGCGGGGCTCGCCGCGACCGCCGAACTGGCCGACGCCGGGCGGCGCGTCATCCTCCTCGACCAGGAGCCCGAGCAGGCGCTCGGCGGGCAGGCGCACTGGTCCTTCGGCGGCCTGTTCTTCGTCGACTCGCCCGAGCAGCGGCGGCTGCGCATCCGGGACAGCCGCGAACTCGCCTGGCAGGACTGGCTGGGGACGGCCGCCTTCGACCGGCCCGAGGACCACTGGCCGCGCCGGTGGGCCGAGGCGTACGTGGACTTCGCCGCGGGCGAGAAGCGCGCCTGGCTGCGCGCCCAGGGGCTGAAGCTCTTCCCCGTGGTGGGCTGGGCCGAGCGGGGCGGCTACGGCGCGGACGGCCACGGCAACTCGGTGCCCCGGTTCCACATCACCTGGGGCACCGGGCCCGGCATCGTCGAACCGTTCGAGCGGCGCGTCCGCGAGGGCGTGGCACGCGGCCTGGTCGAACTGCGCTTCCGGCACCGGGTGACCGGCCTGTCCCGGACGACCGGAGCGGTGGACACCGTGACCGGCCAGGTGCTGGAGCCCAGCGACGCGCGACGCGGCACGGCCAGCAGCCGGGAGGTCGGCGGCAGCTTCGAACTGCGGGCCCAAGCCGTGATCGTGACCTCCGGCGGTATCGGCGGCAACCACGACCTGGTGCGCGCCCACTGGCCCGAGCGGCTGGGCACCCCGCCCCGGAAGCTGCTCTCCGGCGTGCCGGCGCACGTGGACGGGCTGATGCTGGACGTGACCGGAGAGGCGGGCGGCCACATGATCAACCGCGATCGGATGTGGCACTACACCGAGGGGATCGAGAACTGGAGCCCCATCTGGGCCCGGCACGGCATCCGCATCCTGCCGGGACCCTCCTCGCTGTGGCTCGACGCCACCGGGCAGCGGCTGCCGGTCCCGCTCTTCCCCGGCTTCGACACGCTGGGCACCCTCGACCACATCATGCGGACAGGGCACGGCTACACCTGGTTCGTCCTCAGCCGGAAGATCATCGAGAAGGAGTTCACGCTGTCCGGGTCGGAGCAGAACCCGGACCTGACCGGCCGGTCCGTGCGCGAGGTCCTGGGCCGGGCACGCGGCGGTGCCCCCGGGCCGGTGCAGGCGTTCATGGACCACGGGGCCGACTTCGTCATCGAGCGCGATGTCGCCGCCCTGGCCCGCCGGATGAACGAGCTGACCGGGGACGGGCTGATCGAGGCGGCGGCGCTGCACCGGGAGATCGCCGCCCGGGACCGGGAGATCCGCAACCCCTTCACCAAGGACCTGCAGATCACGGCGCTGAACGGCGCCCGGCGGTACCTGGGCGACCGGCTCATCCGGGTCGCGGCCCCGCACCGCCTGCTGGATCCGGCCGCCGGTCCGCTGATCGCGGTCCGGCTCAACATCCTGACCCGCAAGAGCCTGGGCGGGCTGGAGACGGACCTGTCCTCGCGGGTGCTCGCCGAGCCCGCGCCGGGGCCGGAGGAGGCGGCGCGGCCCCGCCGGGGCGACCCGGTTCCGGGACTCTACGCAGCGGGGGAGGCCGCCGGATTCGGCGGCGGCGGGGTGCACGGCTACCGCTCGCTGGAGGGCACCTTCCTGGGCGGCTGCCTCTTCTCCGGACGCACGGCCGGACGGGCGGCGGCCGCCGCGGTCGCCTGACGCCCCGGGCCGGGCTCCACGCCGGGTGCCCGGCCCGGGGCGCCGGACGGCCCGGTGCGCCGCGGAGTCGGACGGGGAAGCGGGGAGGCCGCGGCCGCCGGAAGAGGTGGTGGACCCGCGGCGAGCCGGCGACGCGCCGCGGCCCGCCGCCGGCCGTCCGGGGCCGGTCAGCCGGGCTCCACCACCACGCGGCCCGTGGTCACGCCGTCGAAGACCCGCTGGACGGCGTCGGCCGCGCCGCCCAGCGGTACGCGCTCGCTCACCAGCGGCTTCACCGCGCCCTCCGCGGCGAGGCGGGTGAGTTCCTCGTGGCAGCGGTCGACGGCGGAGGGCTCCCGCTGCGCGTACAGCCCCCAGTGCAGCCCGAGGACGGAGTAGTTCTTCACCAGCGCGTGGTTGAGGCCGGGGGTGGGCACCGCGCCGCTGGCGAAGCCGACCACCACGATGCGCCCCTCGAAGGCGATGCACTTGGCGGACGCCGCGTAGGCGTCGCCGCCCACCGGGTCGTAGACCACGTCGGCGCCCGCACCGCCGGTGGCATCCTTCACGGCGGCGACCACGTCCGCGCGCCTGCGGTCGACGACGACGTCGCAGCCCAGCTTCCGGGCGACCTCGGCCTTCGCGGCACCGCCCACGACCCCGATCACCCGTGCTCCGGCGGCTTTGCCCAGTTGGACGGCCGCGCTGCCGACGCCGCCCGCGGCTGCGTGCACCAGCAGCGTCTCGCCCTTCCGCAGTCCGGCCCGCCGGTGGAGCCCGAACCAGCCGGTCTGGTAGCCGATGTGCAGTGCGGCGGCCTCGGCGTCGTCCAGCGCTTCGGGCGCGGGACGGGCGCTCTCCTCGGCGACGACGGCCGTCTCACCGAAGGCGCCGCAGGGCAGTACGGGCTGCCCCAGCACCCGCTCCCCCGCCCGGGGCCCGCCGACGATCTCGCCGCAGAGCTCCACGCCGGGGGTGAACGGCAGCGGCGGGCGTACCTGGTACTCGCCCCGGCACAGCATGGCGTCCGGGTAGTTGACGTTCGCGGCCCGGACCCGGACCAGCAGTTGCCCCGGGCCCGGTTCGGGCTCGGGCACCTCTTCCAACCGCATCACCTCGCGCGGTTCGCCGTTGGTGTGGACGCGCCATGCCTGCACGGATGGTCCTTTCGTCGACGGGGGGCCGCGCTCCGCGGCCCCGGGCCCGCTCAGGGCCGCAGCGCCCGCAGCAGCAGATCGGCCAGGTGGTCGGCGACCGCCTGCGGCGTGAGCCGCCCGCCGGGCCGATACCAGCTGCTGAGGTGGTGCACGGAACCGAAGTGGTAGTCCACGACCAGGTCGGCGGGGGTCGCGTCGCTGAACACCCCGGAGCGCCGGCCCTCTTCGATCAGCGCACGGAACCGCTCGTGGTAGCGGCGCCGCTCGGCCCGCACCTGCTTCTGCTTCTCCGGGGAGAGCTGGTGCATCGAGCGGAAGAAGATCATGGCGTCGTCGAGGTTGTCGATGGTGGTGACGACGACGTCCGCCGCGGCCTCCCGCAGCCGCTCCTCCACCGGAGCCGCACGGTCGGCGAGCAGGTCGAGGCGCTCCTGCTGGAGCCGTAGCAGCCGGCCGTAGATCTCGTGGAGCAGATCGTCCTTGGAGCCGAAGTAGTGGTAGAGCGCGCCCTTGGTGACGCCTGCCGCCTCCACGATCTCCTGCACGGAGGTGCGGTCGTACCCCTGTTCGGCGAAGAGGCGGGTGGCGGCCGCCAGCAGCCGCTGCGGTACCGGCGCCCGGGTGTCGTCCCCGCTCCGGGCGCGCGCCGTGCGCGTCCCGCTCCCGCGTACCGGATCTCCCGTACCGGCCTTGGTCGCCATGGCCGCCACCTGCCTCTCACTCATCGTTCACCGACCGGCGCCGCACGGCCGGTCCGGCTGTTCGCTCACGTCGGGGAGCCGTCCTGCCGGGAACGCAGCTCCCGCCGGAGGATCTTGCCACTGGTGGTCTTGGGCAGCTCCCGCAGCACCTCCACCTCACGGGGGTACTTGTAGGCGGCCAGCCGTTCTTTGCAGTAACCGCTCAGCTCCTGCGGAGCGGCGGACGCGCCCTCGCGCAGGCTGACGTACGCCTTGACGGTCTCGCCCCGGTACGCGTGCGGCACCCCGACCACCGCGGCCTCGCGGACGGCCGGGTGGGTGTAGAGCACGTCCTCCACCTCGCGGGGCCAGACCTTGAACCCGGAAGCGTTGATCATGTCCTTCTTGCGGTCGACGACGTACAGCCAGCCGTCCGCGTCCATGAACCCGATGTCCCCGGTGCGCAGTTCGCCGCCGGGCATGCCGGCGGCGGTCTCGGCTGGCCGCCGCCAGTAGCCGGGCACCACCTGCGGGCCACGCACGGCGATCTCGCCCTGCTGCCCGAACGGCACCTCGGCGCCGGTCTCGTCCAGTATCCGCACCACCGTGTCGGGGCCGGGCAGGCCGACGGCCAGCGTGCCGGACTCCGGGTCGACCGGGGCCTGCCTGCCGGGCGGTACCGAGGCGCACGGGGCCGAGCACTCGGTGAGGCCGTAACCGTTGCCGATGTAGGGGCCGAAGGCGGCGCGGAACTTCTCCACCAGCGCGGGGGGCAGCGGCGCGCCGCCGGAGGAGAGGTGGGCGAACGAGGCGAAGTGTTCGCGGGACGCGGCCGGGTGTGCGGCCAGCGCCATGAACGCCGTGGAGGGGCCGACGGTGTAGGCGGGCCGGTGTTCCAGGAAGGCGTCCAGGACGACGCCCGGGTCGAAGCGGTAGGCGAGGGCGAGCGTGCCCTTGTTGGCGATGCAGCCGCAGAGCTGCACGACCGCGCCGGTGATGTGGAAGAGCGGAGCCAGCGCGAAGACGCACGCCCCCTCGGGGATGCCGTGGCCGACACGCTGCCGCTCCGCGTTGTAGGCGAGGTTGGCGTGCGTGTTCATGGCGCCCTTGGGGGCGCCGCTGGTCCCGGAGGTGTAGCTGATCAGGGCGATGTCGTCGCCGGTGAGTCCGCGCCCGGCGGGTGCGGGCGCGCCGGTGCGGGCGACGGCGAGCAGATCCTCGGCGTCCTCGGCGGGCGGGCGCCGGGCGAAGTCGAGCACCCGGGAATCGTCCCGCGTCTGCAGGTCGAGTTCGCAGGCGGTCAGCACCGTGCGCACGGTGCCGCCGGCCGCCACGGCGCGCAGCCGGTCCTCCCAGGCACGGTCCGAGCACACCAGCGCGGCCGCCTCCGCGTCCTGGAGCACATGCGCCACCTCGCGCCCCTTGTACATGGGGTTGACGGGCACGACGGTGGCGCCCGCCTTCCACGCGCCGAGCAGCGCCAGCACATAGTGCGGGCTGTTCTGCAGCATCAGGGCGAGCCGGTCGCCCTTGGCCAGGCCGCGTGCGGCGAGGTGCGCCGCGACCGCGTCGGAGAGCGCGTCGGTCTCGGCGTAGCTGAGCCGGCCGTCGAAGTAGCTGAGTGCGGCCCGGTCCGGTACCTCACGGGCCGCGGCGCGGAAGGCGTGCAGCAGCGTCTGGGGCGGCGTGACGGGGGCGCGTTGGGCCTCGGTGAGCTGGGCGAGCCAGGGCTTGTCCCCGTACCCGGCGGTGGTCGAGGTCATGCGGGCTCCCCCTCCCGCGCCGCGGCGGCGCCCTGCGGTGTCCCGCCGGCCGCGTCCTCGACCTTGCGCTGCAGATGGTTCATGGCGCTCAGCCAGGTGTCGGTCCCGGAGGCACGCGCGGTGTAGTGGCCCTGCGTGGAGGCGTGCGGCAGGACGAGGAAACGCCCGTCGGCGAGCGCGGCGAACAGCGCGTCGGCCACGGCGTCCGGGGCGATGGCGCCGGGTCGCAGCACGAGGTCCCCCGCGACGCCGGTGGCCTCCAGCATGTCGGTGCGTACCCCTTCGGGGCAGACGGCGTGCACCCGCAGGCCTCGGTGCCGGTAGGTGACCGACAGCCACTCGGCGAAGGCGAGTGCCGCGTGCTTGGTGACGCTGTAGGGCGCCGAGCCGACCATCGTCAGCAGTCCGGCCGCCGAAACGGTGGACACGAAGCGGCCCCGCCCGCGCTCCAGCCAGTCCGGCAGCAGTTCGCGCGCGGCCCGGACGTGCGCCATCACGTTGAGGTCCCAGGCCGCGTCCCACTGCGCGTCGGGGGTCTCGGGGCCGCCCTCGGCGCCCAGGCCGGCGTTGGCGCAGAACGTGTCGACGGCACCGCCGAGCGCTTCGCGCGCGGGCGCCACGACGGTGGCGGCGTCCCCGGGAACGGCGATGCCGCCGATCTCCTCGGCGACCGCCCGGGCGCGGCCCGGATCGAGATCGTTGACCGCGACCCGCGCGCCCTCGGCCGCGAATCTGCGGGCGAGGGCGGCTCCGATGCCTCCGCCCGCTCCGGTCACGACGACGGCACTGTCGCGCAAGGACTCCATCGGCTGCGCCTCCCACTCTCCGGGCGTGTGTTCCTACGGCCCCGTTCGGGCGCGGCCGGCGGAAGGGCTCCGCGGCGCCGCGCCCCGGTCGGCAGACTAACCAGTCGGTATGTCATTGCGGAAGGGGTGCCGGCGCCCCTCCCGACGCCGCTTCGGGAACGGCGGCGGCCGCAGGCTCGTTCCTCTGCTGTGGGCGGCGCGCGGCGCCGCGCATGCGTGACCGGTGGAGACCCCGGAAGCGGCTGCGCCCGGTGAGGCGGGGTCGCTCCCCTTACAGGAATAGCGGGCCGCATCCGGGGTAATCCGCCACGCCGAAGCAAGTGCGCGCTCTCCGCGCGAAAAAGCATCGCCGGAGACGGATCCGAACCGCGGGGCGGCACGTCACATCCCCGACGACACGGGTCCTCTCCGCCGGAGGTGGGATGATTGGCCGGTTTCAGAGCGCTCGCCCGACAGGTCCGGGATCCGGACAGAGAACGGTCCCAGCGGCGACAGGCGCTGCGCAAGTGCCTGGAGCGGTTCGCCCCCTACGGACACCGCGCCACCTGGCAGCACCTGTGCAGGAACGCCGGATTCGACCCGGACGACCGCGAACCCGACCCCGCGCTGCTCGTCGCGGCTCTGGAGGAGCTGGAGGAGGCCCGCGCGGTCTGGCTCGCCTACGAGTCCGAAGTCGCCGCCCGCCGCAGGCGGGAGAAGCACAACGGGATCAGGCAGCCGACCGCACTCGACGAGTGGCACCGCAGGACGTGGGGCGGCAGGTCGCTGTTGCGGTGCGATCCGGCCCGGCCGCCGACTCCCCGGCTGGCGGAGGTGCTGCGCCGCATGATCGCCATGCCGGGCGCCGTCCGGGACGCACCCCCCTACCGCCGTGCCCTGCGCATGGAGCGGGGGGCCCGTGCGGAGATCCGCACCGAGGGCACCGGTCGCCGCGAGAGCCGCAATCCGCACCGCACGGGCACCGGTTCCCGGCTCGGGTTCGGCAGCCCGCTGCCCTCCCAGGGCTGAGCGGCCGCGGCCCGCGAATGACCGCGGCGCCCGCCGTCCGGGCCGTACCGGCGGACCGGACGCACCACCGGAGGGGCGCGGCACGAGGCACCGGGACGCGGCACGGGGGGCCGGGACGCGGCACCCGGGCGCGGCGGGCGGCGACGGGCCGGGGTGGCGCCCCGCTGAGCCCTGCTGGCATGCTGACGGGCACGCGCTGAGCGATCGCTTATTCGGCATCTGCTCCGCGACTTAACCAGCGTGGGAGGTTGTTTGCATGGCGGAACCCCAGGTTTTCACGTCGGCCCCGGAGCTGCGCGCCGCAGTCGGCCAAGAGCTGGGCGTCAGCGACTGGCTTGAGGTGGACCAGAAGCGGATCGACCTCTTCGCGGACGCGACCGGCGACCATCAGTGGATCCATGTGGACCCGGAGCGCGCCGCCGAGGGCCCCTTCGGGAGCACCATCGCGCACGGCTATCTGACCCTCTCGCTGCTGCCCGCGCTCGTTCCGCAGATCCTCCGCGTCGAAGGAGTGCGGATGGGCGTCAACTACGGCACGGACAAAGTACGTTTCCCCGCCCCGGTACCCGTCGGCTCCCGGCTGCGCGCCCGGGCGACCCTGGCCGACGTCAGCGAGACGCCGGACGGCGGGGTGCAGGTCGCCGCGCAGGTGACCGTGGAACGGGAGGGCGGCGACAAGCCGGTGTGCGTCGCGGTGAGCCTCAGCCGTTACTACTGGTGAGACCGGCGGGCCGGTGGCCCGCCATCCGCAGGGCGAGATCGGCGTACAGCGCGCCGATCTCGTCCGGCGTCCTGCGGCCCTCCGGGCTGAACCAGCGGGCGACGTCGATGCACAGCGACATCACGGCCAGCGCCGTGCCCCGCAGGTCCGGGATGTCGAACTCCCCGGCCGCCACGCCCTCCTCCAGGACCGCACGCAGAATCTCCTCACTGCGCCTGCGCAGCAGCACGATCCGCGCGTAGTGCTCCTCCCCCAGCGCCGCCAGCTCGTACTGGACGACCCGGGCCGTGGTGTGGTGCTCCGCGTGCCAGCGCACGAACGCGCGGACGGCGCCGGCGAGTCGCTCCGCGCAGTCGGGCGCGCTCGCGACCGCCTCCTCCAGCACCGCGACCGAGCGCTCGTGGCCGACCCTGCTGATGTGGAAGAGCAGCTCTTCCTTGGTCTTGTAGTGGATGTAGAGCGCGGCGGGGCTCATCCCCGCACGTCCTGCGATGTCGCGGGTGGTGGTGGCGTGGAAACCCCGCTCGGCGAACGCCTCCACGGCACCCAGCAGCAGGCGGCGGGCGGCGTCCGGGGTGACGCCGCCGAAGGATTCATCGATCTCACCCGTCGTCATCCGCCCAGCTTACTGCGCACTGAGCGGATGCTTAGCCCGGGCCCCGCCGAGGCCCGGCGGACCTCCGGGCCCGGGTGCGAGAGCGGCCCGAGGCTCAGAAGACCACCAGGGTGCGCCCGCCCCGTCCGGCCCGCATGGCCGCGAACGCGTCCCCGACGCCCTCCAGCCCGACCCGCTCGCTCACCAACGCCCCCAGCTCCAGCCGCCCGTCCCGCACATGCTGGGCCAGCACGGGGACGTCCCGCGCGGGATCGGAGTCACCGTAGACGCAGCCCCGCAGCTCCCGGGCGAAGTGGAAGATCTCCAGCGCCGAGAAGGAGACCTGCTCGTCCTTGCCGCCGATGCCGACCACCACCGCCCGGCCGCCCCGCCGGGTGCAGTCCCAGGCTGCGCGGACGGTCGCGGCCCGCCCCACGCACTCGACGGCCACGTCGGCACCGTAGCCGCCCTCGGTGAGCGCGCGGATCTCCTTGGCGGTCTTCTCGCCCGCCACGACGAAGTCCGTCGCCCCGGCGGCCCGCGCCATCTCCTCCTTCTCCGCGGAGACGTCCACCGCCACGATCTGTCCGGCGCCCGCCAGCCGCGCCGACTGCAAGGTGGCCAGCCCCACCCCGCCCACGCCGAACACCGCGACCGACTCGCCCACCCGCACCCGGGCGCTGTGGTGCACCGCGCCGTACCCGGTGAGCATGGCGCAGCCCAGCAGCGCCGCGTCCTCCAGCGGCACCCCCGGGGGCAGCGGGAGCACGGCGCGGCGCGGCACGACCGTCTCCTCGGCGAAGGCGGCGACGCTCAGCCCGGGGTAGAGGCCGTCGCCGCTGCGGGTGCGCGCGTAGGGGGTGGTGGTGGCGTCGTTGGCCCGCACGCAGAGCCAGGGCTCGGACAGCTGCGCGCAGAAGTGGCACTCGCCGCAGCTCGGTGCCCAGTTGAGGACGACGCGGTCACCGGGGGCGACGTCCCGTACGTCCTCACCCACGGCGACGACGGTTCCCGCACCCTCGTGGCCGAGAACGGCGGGTACCGGCTGCCGCAGGATGCCGTTGGCCAGCGAGAGGTCGGAGTGGCAGACCCCGGCGGCGGCGAGCCGTACCCGCACCTGGCCGGGGCCCGGGTCCGGCAGGACTATCGAGGTGACCTCCAGCGGTGCCGAGACGGCGGGCAGAACGAGGGCGCGAACCATGCGGGCTCCAAGCGGGGTGCGGGACGGGAGTGACCTCGGACGGACCGGCCCGGCGCGGCCGGTGTGGGCGTGGATCTCAGAGCTGGAGGGACTTGGTCTGCAGATATTCCTCCAGGCCGTGCACGCCCAGTTCCCGTCCGACGCCCGACTGCTTGTATCCGCCGAAGGGCGCCAGGGGGTTGAACCGGCCGCCGTTGATGTCGACCTGTCCGGTCTCCATCCGGCGCGCGAAGGCGACGGCCTCCTCCTCGTCCTCGGACCACACGGCGCCGGCCAGGCCGTAGACGGTGCCGTTGGCGATCCGCAGCGCGTCCTCGGTGTCCTCGTATGCCAGCAGGGACAGGACGGGGCCGAAGATCTCCTCCTGGGCGATGGTCATCCCGGGGGTGACGTCGGCGAAGACGGTGGGCCGGACGTAGTGGCCGCGCTCCGCGCCCTCGGGGGGCTCGGCGCCGCCGGCCACGAGCCGGGCGCCCTCCTTGCTGCCGCGTTCGATGTAACCGGTGACCCTCGCGCGCTGCGCGGCGTTGACGAGGGGGCCGACCCGGGTGGCCTCGTCCAGCGGGTCACCGGTGGTGTACTTGGCGGTGGCTTCGGCTGCCAGCCGTACGGCCTCCTCGTAGCGCTCGGAGTCCACCAGCATCCGGGTCCAGGCGCTGCACGTCTGCCCGGAGTTGGCCATCACGTTGGCGACGCCGACCTTCACGGCCTTCGCCAGGTCGGCACCGGGCAGGATGACGTTGGCCGATTTGCCGCCGAGTTCGAGCGCGACGCGCTTGACGCCGGAGGCGGCCGCCGCACCGATGCGGCGGCCGACGGCGGTGGAGCCGGTGAAGGAGAGCAGGTCGATGTCCTCGTGCTCGGCCAGCGCCTGTCCGGCGATCGGGCCGAGCCCGGTGACCAGGTTGAAGACCCCGGCGGGCACCCCCGCCTCGTCGACGGCTTCCGCGAACAGCTGGGCGACCAGCGGGGTGTCCTCGGCCGGTTTGAGCACCATGGTGCAGCCGGCGGCGAGGGCCGGTGCGGCCTTGGCCACGATCTGGTGCAGCGGGTAGTTCCACGGGGTGATGGCACCGACGACTCCGACCGGCTCGCGCAGCACCAGGGAGTTGCCCAGCCGCTCCTCGAAGGAGTACTCGGCGGCGAGCTCCGCGTAGCCGGTGCACACGGCGATCGGCACGGCGGCGTGCACCTTCTGCGAGAGGGTGAGCGGGGAGCCGAGTTCGGCGGTGACGGTCCGGGCGATCTCCTCACGCCGGTCGGTGAGGATCCGCCGGAGCGCGTCCAGCCGCGCGGCGCGTTCCGCCGGCGGGGTGGCGGCCCAGCCGGGCAGCGCCGCGCGGGCGGCGCGCACGGCTGCCGCGACGTCCTCGGGTCCGCCCGCGGGGACGGTGGCCAGGAGGGTTCCGTCGGCGGGGTTGGTGACCTCGATCGTCCCGGTGCCCGCGGCGGGGCGCCAGGCGCCGTCGATGTACATGCCGTCGTGTGCCTTCATGGGGCAAACCTACTGTCGGGTCAGCAAGGTGTCAGCACGGCGTCGGGGTGCCCTGGGTCACCGGGGCCGGTGGCACCGCCCGGCCCCCCGGCGCGTCCGACGGGCACGCGTGGCGGCGTTGACGGAGATCCCTGTTATTCCTATGGTCACCCATAGGAATCCATGATGCGGCGGGAGTTGGCGATGGGCCAGGGCACCGAGAGCACCACCAGCAGCACCGGCACCTCCGCCGACCAGGCACGGGACCGGGCGCGCGGCACAGCCGAGCGCCTGACCTACCAGGCCGGGTTCGGCAACGAGCACAGCAGCGAGGCGGAGCCGGGCGCGTTGCCCCTCGGCCGCAACTCCCCCCAGCGGGCGCCGCTGGGCCTGTACGCGGAGCAGTTGAGTGGCAGCGCCTTCACCGAGCCCCGGGCGCACAACCGCCGCTCGTGGCTCTACCGCATCCGCCCCTCGGCGGCGCACCCACGCTTCGTCCGCACGGACAACGGCGGCCTGCGGAGCGCCCCCTTCGAGGAGACGGAGCCCGATCCCAACCGGCTGCGCTGGGGCCCGCTGCCCGATCCTCCCCCGAGCTCTTCGAGCAAGGGGTACCCCCAGGGCACCGACTTCCTGGCCGGGCTCTGGACGCTCGGCGGCAACGGCGACGCACGGCAGCGCAGCGGTATGGCCGTACATCTGTACGCCGCCAACGTGTCCATGACCGACCGGGTGTTCAGCGACGCGGACGGCGAACTGCTGATCGTCCCCGAGCGCGGCGGACTGCTGCTGCACACCGAGTTCGGGCCGCTGAGCGCGGCCCCGGGGCATGTGGCGCTGATCCCGCGCGGGGTGCGCTTCCGGGTGGAGCTGCTGGAGGAGAGCGCGCGCGGGTACGTCTGCGAGAACTACGGCCGCCCCTTCGTCCTGCCCGACCTGGGGCCGATCGGCGCCAATGGGCTCGCCAACGCGCGGGACTTCCTGGCCCCCACGGCCGCGTACGAGGACGTGGAGCAACCGGTGGAGGTGGTCAACAAGTTCTGCGGCAACCTGTGGAAGGCCGTCTACGACCACTCGCCGCTGGACGTCGTGGCCTGGCACGGCAACCATCTGCCCTACGTCTACGATCTGCGCCGCTTCAACGTGCTGGGCAGCATCAGCTACGACCATCCCGACCCCTCGATCTTCACCGTGCTGACCTCGCCCTCGGACACTCCGGGCCTGGCCGGGGTGGACTTCGTGGTCTTCGCACCCCGCTGGCTGGTGGGCGAGGACACCTTCCGGCCGCCGTACTTCCACCGCAACGTGATGAGCGAGTACATGGGCCTGATCGAGGGCGCCTACGACGCCAAGGCAGGCGGCGCCGGCGGCTTCGTGCCGGGCGGGGGTTCGCTGCACAACATGATGTCGGCGCACGGCCCCGACCGGGAGACCTTCGAACGGGCCTCGGCCGCCGAGCTGGCACCGCAGAAGATCGACGACGGGCTGGCCTTCATGTTCGAGACACGCTGGCCGGTCACGCTCACCGGGCAGGCCGCGGGCGCCGCACACCTGCAGGCGGACTACGACGCGGTGTGGCAGGGTCTTGAGCGCCACTTCCCGGCTCCCTGATGTCCCCGGTCCCGTGGAGGCACGCCCCATGACGACGCTGTTCACCCCCGACTCCGTCGAGCTGAACCGGAAGCTGCCCCTCTGGTACCAGGTCTCCCAGTCCCTCCGCGCCTCCATACTCGGCCGTCCACCGCAGGCGCCGGACCGGCTGCCGCCCGAGGACCGGCTGGCCGAGCACTACGGCGTCAGTGTGCTGACCATGCGCCAGGCTCTCAAGGAGCTGGAGACGGAGGGGCTGATCAGCCGGCACCGGCGGCGCGGCACCTTCATCGAAGCGGAGGCGCGCCGGGCCCGACCGGTGCGGCTGCTCGGTTCGGTGGACACGATCGTCGCCCAGCAGTCCGGTGAACCCACCACGCTGCTGGGCCACGGACCGGAGCCGGTCCCCGCCGAGCTGGCCGAGTACTTCCCCGGCCGGCAGGAGGCGATGGCCTACCGGCGGCTGCGCTGCGAACGGGAGAGCGGCGAACCGACCAACTGGGCCTGCAACCTCATCCGCAGCGACGTCGCCGACCACATCGATCCGGCGGATCTGCGCCGGGACTGGCCGATGACGAAGGTGCTGCGGGACGCCGTGGGGGTGCGGATCAGCAGGATCACGGACACGGTCGAGGCGCGGCTGGCCGATCCGGAGACGGCCCGGCTGCTGCGGGTGCCGCTGCTGAGTCCGATCCTGCACTACACGGGAGTGACCTACGACGCGGAGGGCCGCGTGGTGGACGTGGTCCGCATCCACTACCGGGGGGATCGCTTCGCCTTCTCCGTGACGCTGGAGAACCTGGCGGACCACGACGACCGGATGTGACGGGTGCGGCGGGCCGGGGAGCCGGGACAGGGTGCGAGTACGGGAGGCACGAGGGGGAACGGCCGCCGGGACGTTCCGCGGAGGATCCGCGGACTCCGCGAGGGAGCAGTCCGGCGGCCGCCTTCAGCCCCGCTCGCCGAACAGCGTGCGGCGCAGCTTGCGCAGCGGGGCGAAGAGGGAGACCCGCGCACCGCGGTTGCGCGTGCGGCTGTGCAGCGCGTCGCGCTGCGTGATCTCCCGCATCAGCGTGGTCGCGTCCTCCGCCTCGCGCGGTGGGACGGCGGGACCCGCGAGCACGGAGAGGTGCCGGTCGAGGCGCGAACTCGTCGCGCCGGTACCGCATTTGATCGCGGGCACCCGCGCCCTGCTGCCGACTGTTATCTGTTCCATGTCACTCCCCACCCGTACGAGGGCACCCGGCCCGGGCAGAGTAACCCTATCTCCCGACTACGACATGCGTGTATCCCGGCCACAGCATTCACCTGCCCCACAAGGCTGTTGACGCACACGGTACGCCGTCCGGGCAACTGACCGGCACCCCGGGAAGCTCCGCGAACCAGGACGAACCAGCCGCATTTCGGGAGGCGTCGGGCGCACACAGGGGGCGGACGGGTTTCCGGGGTGCGCGGGTGACGCGCCGCGAAACCCGCGTGCGAGTGCCGCCGCCATGCCGGATCATGGCGGTCATGAGTACCGACCGCCGACCCGACCAGAGGAGCGCGGCCCTGGCTTCCGAGACCTCGACGACGCCTCCGACCACCTCCGCACCCGGCACCGCGGCGGCGACCGCGGCCGGAAGCGGCGCACCGGCACCGACCGCGCCCGAACGGGCTCTGGTGCCGCGGCTGCAGATCGACGACAGCGACTCCACCGGTGACATCATCGACGCCCTCTTCCTGGGCCGCTTCACCCTCGGGGAACAGCCGTACTCGCGCAGCCACACCGTCGACCGCGTCAAGAAGGGGCGCACCCTGCTGCCGCCGGGAGCGCACATCCTGCGGGAGGCCAAGGACGACAACTCCGGCACGGTACTGGCCGAGGGAGAGGGCTGGACCGCGCGGGTCTCGCGGTGGAACCGGGGCGCCGAGGTCACGGTCACGGCGGTCACCGACGAACTGGCCGAACAGCGGCTGCGGCAGGCCGTGGACGGCGCGGAGGACGAACCCGAGCCGCAGGAGGACCAGGTGTCCATGGGGTTCTGGTACCACTCCCCCATGCGCGGCCCGCGCCGCACCTCCCGCACCATCAGCGCCGGCGCCTGGTCGGACGTGCGGCAGAACTACACCGCGCGGGTGGCCACCACCATGGACGACCTGATGAAGGTCACCCCGGACGAGATCTCCGGACGCCTGCTGCTGCTGCACGGCCCGCCCGGCACCGGCAAGACCTCCGCACTGCGCACGCTGGCCCGGTCCTGGAGCGAGTGGTGCCAGGTGGACTGCGTCCTGGACCCCGAGCATCTGTTCAACAACATCGGCTATCTGATGGACATCGCCATCGGCTCGGACGACTCCGACCCGGAATCCGGCCGCTGGCGCCTGCTGCTCCTGGAGGACTGCGACGAACTCATCCGCGGCGAGGCCAAGTACGCGGCGGGGCAGGCGCTCTCCCGGCTGCTGAACCTCACCGACGGGCTGCTGGGCCAGGGCCGCAACGTGCTGGTGGGCGTCACCACGAACGAGGACCTGGAGCGGCTGCACCCCGCGGTGGTGCGGCCCGGTCGGTGCCTGGCCCGGATCGAGGTGGGCTCCCTCAGCCGCGAGGAGGCGGTCGCCTGGCTCGGCACCGAGGACGGCGTCGGCCGCGACGGCGCCACCCTCGCGGAGCTCTACGCCCGGAAGAAGGGCAAGCGGCCCGCCGATGTCCCCGGCCAGGAGCGGGAGAGCGCGGGCCTGTACCTGTGACCGCCGGGCGGCGGCCCGGCCTCCGGCCTGTGACCGCCCCGCACGCGGGGCGGGCCCCCAGGGGCCCGGCGCCGCCCGCGCGGACAACCATCGGCGGCACTCGGGGGTCTGACCCCACGACAGTTCGCCCAGGGGGAGGACCCACCATGCGTACTCGCTCCGCCGCCGGCGCGGCCACCGCCGCCGCCCTCGTCCTGCTCACCGCCGCGACGGCCACCGCCGCCGCTGCCCCGTCCCGGACCGCGGCACCGGGCTTCCTGACCGCCGACGACCTGCCCCCGCACGCCACATCCCCCTGGTACCAGGGTGCGGTCACCAAGGGCCTGCCGGACCCGGAGCCCTTCTGCGTGGACGGTGCGGTGCCCGACACCTCCGCCACCCACCACCGCCTCTTCGGCACCGACTACGACACCCACGCCTCCCAGGTCGCCACCACGACCGCGTCCGTGAAGGCGGCGGACAAACTCGCCGCGAAACTGGCGGACCGCGCGGCGGGCTGCGCCGCCGACTGGCTGCGGGACCACCCCGGCAGCACGGCTTCCTGGGACGACTACGGCACGGTCGACGCCGGGGACGGCGCACACCTCTACGGCGTGCACACCGCGCCGCCGGAGTCGGAGCACGGCGTGAACCTGTTCGCGGTGATCCGCAAGGGCACGAAGGTCACCGTGGTGCGCTGGGCCGAGATGGGCACCCTGCCGGACGCCCCGGTCGCCGCGTTCCGCACCACCGCCACCAAGGCGGCGGCCCGCCTCTGATCCCCGGCGCGGCCGGGTCCGTCGCGCCGGCCCGCGGCCGGCGGGGGGGGAGCGGCCGGGCTACCCGCCGTACTGGGCGCGCAGCGCGTCCCGGACGGCGGACAGCGCAGCGTCCCGGCCGGCGTCCAACCGCGCCGCCCGGGCGGCGAACGCCTGTGCCGCCTCGGCCAGTTCCCGCTCGGCGACCCCGCCGGGGGCGGCGATGAACGTGCCGTTGCGCCCCCGGGTCTCGATGACGCCGTCGGCCTCCAGCGCGCGGTACGCCTTGGCGACCGTGTTCGCGGCGAGGCCCAGTTCCTCCGCGAGGCCCCGCACGGTGGGGAGTTTGTAGCCGGTGGGCAGGTCCCCGCCGCGTGCGAGCGCGGCGATCCGGGCCCGCACCTGTTCATAGGGCGCTTCCGGCGCGTCGGGGTCGAGGTCGATGTCCAGGGCGTTCGTGGGGTTCGGCGGCACAGGTCCTCCGGGGAGCGAGCGGGTACGGGCCGATTCTCCCTCACCCCGGGGAATCCGGAGGCGCCGCGCCGCGCCGCCGACGTAGCCTCCCCGCCATGACGTCCCGGATCCGCATCTTCAGCCCCGACGCCCCCGACGACGCCCGGTCGGTGGCCGCGGTCCGCCGCGCGACGGTCCCGTATCTGGTGTGCACGGCCGAGACGGTCGCCTGGGAGGCGGCGCAGGCGCCCGCGGGGCAGCGTCGGCGGCTGCTGATGGCCGAGGACGCGGACGGCACGGTCACGGGGTGCGCGGAAGCGGGCCTGGTCGCGGGGAGCGTGGAGCCGGGGCAGGGCTTTCTGCACACGGCGGTACCGCCCGGCCGCCGGGGCCGGGGCGCGGGCTCGGCCCTGGTGGCCGCGGGCGAGGCGTATCTGGCGGAGCTGGCGGTGCGGCGGGTGCACAGCTGGGTCGCCGCTGACGGCCACGCCGCCGGGTTCGCCGAGCGGCGCGGTTACGCCCCTTCCCGGCAGGCGCACTTCCTCGGACGCGAGTTGGACCGCGCCGCTCTGCCGGAGCTGCCCGATCCGCTGCCGCCGGGCGTGACCCTGCACCGGGTCGCCGAGTTCGCCGACGCTCTGCGGCCGCTGTACGAAGCCGACACCGAGTGCGCCGAGGACGAGCCGGGCGACGTGCCCGTGGGCCGGACGCCGTACGCGCAGTGGCTGCGGCACAACTGGCAGCGGCCCGACTGGAACGCCGAGCTGAGCAGCGTGGCGCTGGTGGACGGGCGGCTAGCGGCCTACAGCGTCGCGCAGACCGACGGGGTGGACCGCTACTGGTCGGGAATGACGGGCACCCGGCGTGCCTTCCGCGGCCGAGGGCTGGCGCGGCTGGCCAAACTGGCCGCGCTGCGGCGGGCCCGCGCGGCGGGCTACCGGCACGCCTACACGGGGAACGACGCGACGAACGCGCCCATGCTGGCCGTCAACCGACGTCTGGGCTACGCGGAGGTCGCCACCGAGTGGCGGTGCGTCAAGCGGCTCTGACGCGCCGCCGCCCCGGTCCGGGCGGCGGCCCCGGTCTCACAGCGCCGAGCGGTTCCCGGTGTCCACGGCGGCCGTGGCGTCCGCGGCCGCCGTGGCGGCTCCCCTTACCTGGTCGGCGGTGAGCGCGTACCCGTTTCCCGCGTCCGTGGTCGAGCGCGCGAACACGACGCCGTACACCCGCCCGTCGGAGGTCAGCAGCGGTCCGCCGGAGTTGCCCGGGCGGACCTGGGAGCGGATGGCGTAGATGTCGCGGGTGGTCAGCGAGCCTCCGTAGATGTCCTGGCCGCGCGCCGGGGTGCGGGCCGCCACGGCCGCTGCGCGCAGATCGAGGCCGCCGTTCTCCGGATAGCCGGCCACCACGGCCCGGTCGCCCCGGCCGGCGTCCCCCGCGAACCGCAGCGCCGGCGCCTCCAGGCCCGGCACGTGCAGGACGGCGATGTCCTTGTCCGGGTCGAAGAGGACGACCCGGGCCGGGTAGGGGCGGCCGACGCCGCCGACCCGAACGGTCGGCGCGTCGACACCGGCGACGACGTGCGCGTTGGTCATCACATGGCCGCGGGCGTAGACGAACCCGCTGCCCTCCTGCCCCTGCCTGCCGTCCCGCACGTCGGCGACGCCCTCGACCTTGACCGTGCTGCGCTGTGCGGCGGAGGTCGCCGCCGCGGTGACCGCGTCCCCGGACGGCTGCGGCACGGACGCGCCCGGCTCCTGCTCGAAGGGGTTGAAGACCGGCGGGAAGCCCGCCGTGGTGAGCGCGCCGGTGGCGCAGTTGAACCAGGTCGCCGCGCTGTCGGGCATCCGCTCGTGCACCCCCTCCAGCAGCGCGGAGCCCCGTATGGCCTGGTTGAGCGCGGGCGAGGGGGAGGCGGCGAGCGCACTGCCCGCCATCCAGCCGACGACGAGGACGGCGACGACGTTGACGAGGGCACCGCCTGCTCCGTCCACCCAGCGCGCGGGGGTCCGGCGGAGCGCGTGGCGTATCCGCCAGGCGAGCTGCGAGGCCAGCGCGTGCCCGGCCAGCGCGGGCACCAGCACGGTCAGCAGCGCGAGCAGAGTGGCGGTGGTGGTGCCGCGCTCCACGAGGCGGAGGGCATAGGGGAGCAGCCACACGCCGAGAGAGGCGCCCCCGACGAACCCTGCGAGCGACACCAGGCCCGCGACCAGCCCCCGGTGGAATCCGGAACCGGCGTAGGCGAGCGCCGCGACGATCAGGAGCAGATCCAGCAGGTTCACGGGCCGCTCCCTCCCTTCGGGCGCCGGGTGTCCGCCCCGGGCCGCGGCGGTATCCGCGGGCGGCCGGGCGGGCATTCCGGATGACAACGCACGTTCCGGGATGACAACGCTTAGGCCCGGTTCGCGGTTCCGCACGGGTGCTGCGGCCGGAAGTCTGTCGGGGTGCTTAGACCCGCCTTAAGTGATCCCTAAGGATCCCGGCAGCGGCCGCCGACAGGCGGTTGCGGGCCCTCGGCGTGGCTAACGTGCCGGTCACCGGGGCGGGTTCGGCAGCACGCCGCTGGGGAGGCGGTGCGCCCCGAGCCCGTTCCGGCCCCGCACCCGCCGCCCTGGGGTGGCGTTTCCCCCACGACAAGGAGCCCGTCACATGTCCGTTCGCCGCACGGCCGCAGGAATCACCGCGCTGGGCTTCGCCCCGCTCGCCCTCACCCTGGTGACGGCCCCTCCCGCCGCCGCGCACGGTTCCATGACGGGCCCCGTCAGCCGCGTCTCCACCTGCTTCGCCGAGGGGCCCGAGAGTCCGCAGTCGGCGGCGTGCAAGGCGGCGGTCGCCGCGAGCGGGACGCAGGCGTTCTACGACTGGAACGAGGTCAACATCCCGAACGCGGCGGGCAAGCACCGCGAGCTCATCCCGGACGGGAAACTGTGCAGCGCGGGCCGGGACAAGTACAAGGGGCTGGACCTGCCCCGTACGGACTGGCCGGCCACGGCGATGAAGCCGGGCGCGCACACCTTCCGGTACAAGGCAACGGCACCCCACAGGGGCGGCTTCGAGCTGTACATCACCAAGGACGGCTACGACCCGTCCGAGCCGCTCGAGTGGTCCGACCTGGAGCCGGAGCCCTTCGCCGAGGCGACCGACCCGGCCCTGAAGGACGGCAGCTACGTCATCGACGGCTCCGTACCGAAGAAGGAAGGGCGCCATCTGATCTACAGCATCTGGCAGCGCTCGGACAGCCCGGAGGCGTTCTACACCTGCTCGGACGTGACCTTCGGCGGAGGGGACGGTGTCGGCGCCGGGAAGGCGGCGGAGGCGCCCGACGAGCGGCAGATCGCGGCGGGTGCGGACAAGTCGACCGTGGACCACGGCGGGCACGGCGGCGGGGACGGCGGTTCCGGGCACGGCACCGAAGGCGCCGCCGGGCACGGGGACGGCTCCGCCGCTCCCGGCTCCGGGCCGGGCGGCGAGGGGCCGGCTCCGCAGGGCGGGGCCGCGCCGCGCGGCACGGCCGAGAAGGCGGACCTGGCCGAGACCGGTGGCGACAGCAGTACGGTCCCGCTCGCCGTGGGCGGCGCCGCTGTTCTCGCGGCGGGGGCCGGGGTGCTGGTCGCCGCCGCCCGCCGCAGGGCGGCCTCCTCGGCCCCGCCGCGCGGCTGACCGCGCCGATCGCAGGGTCCGGCGCCGTCTCCCCCCTCGCAGCGGGTCGGGCGGCGCCGTACGCTCGTTCCCGGTACCGGGGTTGAGGGAGCGGAGCAGTCATGACGGCACGTGAGGCGGAAGCGGTCGGCGCGGCGGACGGGATGGTGGAGGTCACCACCGAGGAGGAGTTGCGGGCCCTGGTGGGGCAGCCGACCTCGCACGCGGCGCACAAGACCCGCACCGCGCTGCATCCCCTGGACCGCGCGTGGCTGGCCCGCTCGCCGTTCTGCCTGGTGGCCACCTCGGCGGCGGACGGGAGCTGCGACGTCTCCCCCAAGGGCGATCCGCCGGGGTTCACCAAGGTGCTGGACGACCGGACGATCGCCCTGCCCGAGCGCCCGGGCAACAGGCGGGTGGACGGGCTGCGCAACATCCTGTCCAACCCGCACGTCGGCCTGATCCACTTCGTGCCCGGGCGCGGTGACACGCTCCGGATCAACGGCCGGGCGCGGATCGTGCGGGAGGCGCCGTTCCTGGACGGGATGGTGGCGCGGGGGCACCGTCCCGCGCTGGCGCTGGTGGTGGAGATCGACGAGGTCTTCCACCATTGCTCCAAGGCGTTCCTGCGCTCCGGCACCTGGGATCCGGAGACCTGGCAGCCGGACGCGCTGCCGAACCGCGCCCGGCTGGCCAAGGCCCTCGACCGGACCGAGGACTCCCTGGAGTTCCTGGAGGAGTACTACGGTCCGCGGTACGCCGAGAAGATTCACACCGAGGGGTGAGCCCCGGCTCCGGTCCGCCCCGGGAGAGGGCGGATCCGCCTCAGGAGAAGCAGGTGGTGCGGGTGGCGTGCGCCGGGTCGAGCGCGTTCGCCGTCTCGTGCCAGGCGGCCCGGTCGACGAGCGCGATGGCCAGGTGCTCGGAGATGTCGATCGGGCACAGGTCCTGGAGCTTCACGTTCTTGACGTCCGGCCCGTCGAGGAACTGCGTCCGGTAGGGCGTGACGACCTCGTCGTACCTGGTGGCGATCACGGTGTAGGCGACGCCGGGCACCGTGTCACCGCCCGCGTTGAGCTTCTCGAGGAAGGCGGAGCCCTTCTTCTGCTGGAGCAGCGCCGGGCCGATCTCGTCGACCACGTCGCCGACGGGCGGGAACTGGTCGGCGAGCGCGGCCAGACCGCTGAGGGTGGTGCCGTGGTTGCTGGGGGCGATGCCGACGAGGGCGTTCACCTTCGGGGCACCGCCGAGGAACTTGAGGTAGTACCGGGGCATCATGCCGCCCTGCGAGTGGCCGACGATGTCGACCTGGCCGGTGCCGGTGGAGTCGAGCACCTTGTCGACGTAGGCGGAGAGCTGCCCGGCGGAGTCCTCGATGGGGCCGAGTCCGTGGAAGAAGGGCTTGCCCGGCAGTTGCCCGTAGTCCAGGGAGAAGACGCAGTAGCCGCGCCTGACCAGGTAGGGAGCGAGGCCCAGCCAGTTGTCCACGGAGTTGCCGAAGGTGCCGTGGACCAGTACGACGGCGCGGGGGTGTGCGGCGGACGGTTTACAGGAGTAGTCGTTCCAGCCGCTGGTGGTGCGTGCGCTCTCGGGCGCCGCACCGGCGGTGGCGGGCAGTGCCACGACCGCCGCGACGGCCAGGGCCAGCGCGGCGGCCGCCGACCTGCGGATGCGCGATCTGCGGAGGGGTTTGTCCGACGGCGGCGCCGGTGACGTCGACGACGCTGCCGGTGTTGACGGCTTCAGCTTCATGTCCGGCTCCTCGTGCTGTGAGGGATGGGGGGAGCGGAGCTGTTGAATCGCCGTCAACTTACGCGCGAGTAAGGTCACTGGCCAGTAGTCGCGCGCGACTTTGTTACCGAGAGGTTTCCGCCCCGTCCCGCACCCCGCCCCCGAGGACGGCCGAGCGGATCACCCGAGCTCTCCCTCGCGCACCCCGGAACCCCTTGCGCTCTATACGGGGTGGGGGTATACAGGACTTCGGCCCCACTGATACCCCAGGCGGGTATGAAAGAGTGGTGCGGAGAACACGTGCCCCGGCATCCCGCCGGGCACCGCCGAGGAGACGTGATGACCGCGACGCATGAGAGCACGGAGCGGACCGCGGGCGCCGGACGCCCCGCCGCGCAGACCGAGGTCGAGCTGACGATCGGCGGCATGACCTGCGCCTCCTGCGCCGCCCGCGTCGAGAAGAAGCTCAACCGGATGGACGGGGTCAGCGCCGGCGTCAACTACGCGACGGAGAAGGCCAAGGTCAGCATGGCCGGCGGCGTCCGGGTGGCCGATCTGATCGCCACCGTCGAGGCCACCGGCTACACGGCGGCCCCACCGGCGCCCCGGCGCCCGGAACCGGTGCCGGAGCACGGCGGCGAGGGCCCGCCCCCGGCGGACGGCGGCGGGGACGACGAGCTGCGCACCCTGCGTGAACGGGTGATCGGCTCGGCGGTCCTGGCGGTGCCGGTCATCGCGATGGCGATGATCCCCGCGCTCCAGTTCACCTACTGGCAGTGGCTCTCCCTCACACTCGCCGCGCCCGTCGTGGTCTGGGGCGCCTGGCCCTTCCACCGCGCCGCCTGGACCAACGCACGGCACGGCGCGGCCACCATGGACACCCTCGTCTCGCTGGGCACCTCGGCCGCGTTGCTCTGGTCGCTGTGGGCGCTGTTCTTCGGCACCGCGGGCATGCCGGGCATGACGCACCCCTTCGAGCTGTCGATCGGGCGCAGCGACGGCGCGGGGAACATCTATCTGGAGGCGGCCGCCGGTGTCACCGCCTTCATCCTCGCCGGGCGGTACTTCGAGGCCCGCTCCAAGCGGAAGGCGGGTGCGGCGCTCAGGGCGCTGCTGGAGCTGGGCGCCAAGGAGGTGACCGTCCTGCGGGACGGTCGCGAGCTACGGATCCGCACCGAGGAGCTGACCGTCGGCGACCGCTTCGTCGTCCGGCCCGGCGAGAAGATCGCGACGGACGGCACCGTCACCGAGGGCAGCTCAGCCGTGGACACCTCGATGCTCACCGGCGAGTCCGTACCCGTCGAGGTCGGTGTCGGGGACGGCGTCACCGGCGCGACGCTCAACGCGGGCGGACGGCTGGTGGTGGAGGCCACCCGCGTGGGCTCCGACACCCAGTTGGCCCGGATGGCCGCTTTGGTCGAGGACGCGCAGAACGGCAAGGCCGCGGCACAGCGGCTCGCGGACCGGATCTCGGCCGTCTTCGTCCCCGTGGTGATCGTGCTCGCGCTGGCCACCCTCGGCGGCTGGCTGGTGGCCGGCGCCGGAGCGACGGCCGCGTTCACCGCCGCCGTCGCCGTCCTGATCATCGCCTGCCCCTGCGCACTGGGGCTGGCCACCCCGACCGCGCTGATGGTCGGCACCGGACGCGGCGCCCAGCTCGGCATCCTGATCAAGGGCCCGGAGGTGCTGGAGACGACCCGCAGGGCGGACACCGTGGTGCTGGACAAGACCGGCACGGTGACGACCGGCGAGATGACGCTGCTGGCCGCGCACCTGGCGGAGGGGACCGCCCGGGAGGAGGCGCTGCGGCTGGCGGGCGCCCTGGAGAACGCCTCCGAGCACCCCGTCGCGCGGGCGGTGGCCAGGGGCGCCGAGCGGGAGCACGGCACGCTGCCGGTCCCCGAGGACTTCGCCAACGTCCCCGGTCTCGGTGTCCAGGGGGTCGTCGAGGGTCACGCGGTGCTGGTGGGACGCGAGAAGCTGCTGCGGGAGTGGGCGATGGAGCTGCCCCCCGCACTGACCGCGGCCGGGGAGGAGGCCGAGCGGGCCGGACGCACCGCGATCGCGGTCGCCTGGGACGGCGAGGCACGTGCCGTCCTGGAGGTCGCCGACGCGGTGAAGCCCACCAGTGCCGGAGCCGTTCGGCGACTGCGCGCGCTGGGACTGACCCCGGTGCTGCTGACCGGTGACAACCGGGCCGTGGCCGAGTCGGTGGCCGCCGAGGTCGGCATCCCGGCCGACGACGTGATCGCCGAGGTCATGCCCGAGGACAAGGTCGGCGTCGTCAAGCGGCTCCAGGACGAGGGGCGCTCGGTCGCCATGGTCGGGGACGGCGTCAACGACGCGGCGGCCCTCGCGCAAGCGGACCTGGGGCTGGCGATGGGCACCGGAACCGACGCGGCCATCGAGGCCGGGGACCTGACCCTGGTGCGGGGCGATCTGCGGTCGGCCGCCGACGCCATCCGGCTGTCCCGGCGCACCCTGGGCACCATCAAGGGCAATCTCTTCTGGGCCTTCGCCTACAACGTGGCCGCACTGCCGCTCGCCGCGGCCGGCCTGCTGAACCCGATGATCGCGGGCGCGGCGATGGCATTCTCGTCGGTGTTCGTGGTGGGCAACAGCCTGCGGCTGCGGAGGTTCCGCGCGGCGGAGTGAGTGTGCGGCGGCCTGCGGCGTCCCGGGAGGCCGGGGCGCCTCAGGCCGCTTTCGGCGGCTCCGACCCGGCCGGGCGCACCGCGGCCGCGCCGAAGCGGCGGCGGGCGCGGTCGGCCGCCGCCTCCGCGCGGCGGGCCTTCTCCTCGCGCACGTCGAACGAAAGCTGGTGGGAGGCGAGTTCGGCCGCCGTCAGCTCCTCGGCGCGGAGCGCGAGGCCCCGGACCCTGGCGCGCTGCAGGCCCAGCGCGTCGTGCAGCGCATAGGCGGCGGCGGTCAGCTTGGGGGTGTGCGCGGTGGGTTCGGGCAGTGAGCGGGTACGGGTGGTGGCGGTGCGGTCGGCATAGCGGACGGTGAGGGTGAGGGCCCGGGCCACCTGCCCCTCGGCACGCAGTCGGAACCCCAGCTCGTCGGCGAGGGTGAGCAGCGCGCCGCGGCGCCGGTCGGCGTCGAGTTCGTCCCGTTCGAAACGGTGCTCGGCGCCCGCGGAGCGCGGTGGTGCCGTGCGGGTGACGGGCGCGGGATCGATCCCCCGCGCCCGCTCGTGCAGCCGCCGCCCCGCCGCGGCGCCGAGGATCCGCTGGAGCGTGGCGGGCGGCGCGGCGGCGAGCCGGCCGACGCTGTCGAGGCCGTAGGCGCACAGCGCACGCGCCGTCGCGGGGCCGACCCCGGGCAGCGCGGCCACCGGTCTGCGGTCGAGGAAGCCGGCCGCGTCCTCGGGGCGCACCTCGCGCACCCGCCCCGGTTCCCCCGCCTGTGCGGCCATCCGTGCCAGCAGCGGATTGGCGGCGACCCCGACGGTGCAGTCGGTTCCGTACAGCGCGAGGGCGCGCAGCCGCACGAGCCGTGCCAGGTCGACGGCGTCCCGTCCGAAGTACCGCAGCGCACCCCGGACGTCGGCGAGCGCGGCGTCCGGGGGCAGGGCCTGGACGACGGGGGTGATGTCGGTGAGCAGGGCGAGGAGCGCGTCGTGACGTCCGGGCGCGGTGGCCCCGGTGCCGTCGAAGTGCACATAGAGCACGTGGGATCGCCGGGGTCCGGCGGGTGCCGGCGCCGGGCCGCTCATCCCGCGCTCCCCGGGCTGGAGTGCCACATCCTGCGGAGCGCCCTGGCCGACCCCGCCGTCTCGCCCGCGGGGCGGAGGTCCGCCCAGGGGTGCATCTCGTATCCGGGGGCGACCTGGAGGGTGCGGCCCGGACCGTCGGCGGGCTGCGGGCCGCCCTCCGGCGGCTCCGCCAGCCGGGCCGTGACCGCCTCCAGGCCGCCGGTGCGGCGCAGCTCGACCAGTTCGGCCAGGTCCCAGGCGGCGGAGCCGACGACGGTGAGGCTGCGCGGCCCGCGCCGCTGGACGACGCCGCGCACCAGCAGCAGCCAGGAGTGGAAGACGGTGTGGGCGCAGGCGGCGTGCGCGTCCTCGAAGAAGGCGAGGTCGGACAGGCCGGTGCCGTCGTCCAGGGTGGTGAAGATGACGCGCTTGCCGGAGGCGAGCGGCGGGGTCTGGGTGGCGGCCTTGGCCCCGGCGATCAGCACCGTCTCGCCGTGCCGTGCCGTGCGCAGGGTACGGGCCGACCGGGCGCCCAGCTCCCGCAGGAAGGCGACGTGGTCGGTCATCAGATGGCGGGAGGTGTCCATTCCCAGGACATCCAGTTCGGCGCCGAGGCGTTCGCCCTGGTCCAGGTCGGGCAGGTGGACCGGTTCGGCCTGCTGCGGGGCCCGGTCCGCGGGTCCGTCGCCCTCGCCCAGCGCGAGCTGCCCCTCGCGCGCTCCGGCGGCACGCTGGGTGCGGTGCAGTTCGGCGAGGTGCAGCAGCAGGTCGCGGCGGTTGCCGCCGGGGGCGAAGGCGTCCAGCGCGCCGACCTGGGCGAGGCGTTCGGCCACGGGCCGGGAGGGGCGGGCCCGGCGCCAGAAGTCCGCGAGCGAGTCGTAGGGCTGCCCGGCCTCGATACGGGCCGCGTCGGCCTCGCTGATGCCCTGCACCTCGCCGAGCGCGAGGCGCAGCCCCCACACCCCAGATTCGGACTCCAGTTCGATCCGATAGGAGGCGGCGGACCGGTTCACCTCCAGCGGCAGCACCGGAACCCCGCGCCGCCGGGCGTCCGCCAGCAGCAGCCGCTTGGGGTACATCCCCGGGTCGTGCTCCAGGATCCCGGCATAGAAGGCGGCCGGACGGTGCGCCTTGAGCCACGCGGACTGGTAGGTCGGCACGGCGAACGCCACGGCGTGCGCCTTGCAGAACCCGTAGGAGCCGAAGGACTCCACGATCTCCCAGGCGTGCGCGACCGTTCCGGCCGCGAAACCCCGGCGCGCCGCCGCGCGTTCGAACCAGAGCTTCGCGGCGGGGCGCTGCTCCTCGTCCTTGAGCACCCGCCGCACCTCGTCCGCCCGGCCGCGGTCGCAGCCGGTGAACCGCGAGAGGATGCGGATCACCTGCTCGTGGAAGACCGCCACGCCGTACGTCTCGGCCAGCGGCTCCGCCAGGTCGGGATGCGGATGGCGGATGCGGCGCCGCCCGTGCCGGGCCTCGACGAAGGGGTGGACCATGTCGGCGCCGACGGGTCCCGGACGGAAGAGGGAGATGTCCACGACCAGGTCGTGGAAGGTCTCCGGCTGGAGCCGGCCGATCAGCTCGCGCTGGCCCGGCGACTCGATCTGGAAGCAGCCCAGCGTCTCCGAGGAGCGGATCAGCTCGTAGGTGGCCCGGTCACCCTCCGGGACCGCGTCCAGGTCGATCCGCTCCCCCGCCGCCCGCTCCACCTCGGCGACCGCGTACGCCATCGCCGACTGGAGCCGCACGCCCAGCACGTCCAGCTTGAGCAGTCCGAGGTCCTCCACGTCGTCCTTGTCGAACTGCGCCATCGCGAAACCCTCGCCGCTGGTGGGCACGACGGGCGTACGGGCACGCAGCGACGCGTCCGAGAGCAGCAGCCCGCACGGGTGCATGGCCATCCCGCGGGGCAGCCCGTCCAGCGCCTCGACCAGCTCCCAGAAGCGCTCCCCGTGCCCGGCGGGCGCTCCCTCGGCCGCCTCCCGCCGCAGCTCCGCCAGCTCCGGCAGCTCGGCCAGCGCGGAGCGCGCGTCCCGCGCCCTGATGTGCGGAAACGCCTTGGCCAGCCGGTCGGTCTCGGCCGGGTCCAGCGCCAGCGCCGCGCCCACGTCGCGGATGGCGTGCCGCACCCGGTAGGTCTCGGGCATGGCGACGGCGGCCACCCGCTCCTCGCCGAAGCGTTCGAAGACCGCGCGGTAGACCTCCAGCCGCCGGGCCGACTCCACGTCGATGTCGATGTCCGGCAGCTCGGCCCGGCGCGGAGAGAGGAACCGCTCCATCAGCAGCCCGTGCTCGACCGGGTCGGCGTGCGCGATGCCCAGCAGATGGTTGACGAACGACCCGGCGCCCGAGCCGCGCGCGGCGACCCGGATGCCCCGCTCCCGCACGTCCTCGACGATGCGGGCGACGGTCAGGAAGTACGAGGAGTAGCCGAGCTTCTCGATGACGGCCAGCTCGTCCTCCAGCCGTCGCCAGCGGGCGGGCTGCCGGTCGTAGCGGCGGGCCACCATCGCGGCGGCGCAGCGGGAGCGCAGGACGCGCACGGCGGTGCGGCCGCCGGTGTCCGCCAGCCGGGACTCGGGGAAGTGGATCCGGCCCAGGCCCAGATCCTCCTCGGGGTCGACCCGGCAGGCCTGCGCGGTCTCCTCGGTGAGGGCGAGCAGACGGTGCGCGGTGTTGCGCCGGTATCCGGCGGCCTCGGCGATCCGCTCCGCGGCGGCGGCCATCTCCGCGGGCCCCTTCAGCCAGCGCTCACCGCTGTCGAGCCCCGCGCGCGGGTCGACGGGGACGAGGCGGCGGGCGGAGTCCAGTACGTCGGCGACGTTCACCTCGGCGGACGGAGCCGGATCGGCGTAGCGCACCGCGTTGGTCAGGACGGGGGTGACGCCCTCCTGCGCCGCCAGTCCCAGCGCTCCGGCGGCCTCGCGCAGCGGCCCGGCGGCGGAGACGGCCAGCCGGAGCGCGTCGCCGTGGATCTCGCGCCACCACCCCAGGAGCGCGGCCGCGCGGTCGGGGCGGCCCGCGGCGAGGGCGCGCCCGACGTCGGAACCGGCGCCCAGCAGCACCGTCACGGCGTCGCCGCGCAGCGCGGTCCGCGCAAGGAGCGGCGCGTCCTGCCCTGCGGCGTGCGCCTCGGTGATCATCCGGCACAGTTCGGCCCAGCCGCGGGCGCCGTCGCGGGCGAGGAAGACGGCGCGCCGGGCGGACTCGTCGATGAAGCGCCCGCCTCTGACCGGGGTGCGGCGCCGCTCTCCGCCCCGCACGTCCGGCTGGTCCGGTGGCGGCGGCCCGACCGCGAGATCGACCCCGTACAGCGGGCGCACCCCGGCGCGTGCGCACGCCTTCGTGAAGCGGACGGCCCCCGCGACGCCGTCCCGGTCGGTGAGGGCGACAGCGGCCATTCCCCGCTCGGCGGCCCGCTCGGCGAGCGTCTCGGGGTGCGAGGCACCGAAGCGCATGGAGAAGCCGGAGGCCACGTGCAGATGCGTGAACGCCGACATCGTCCGCACCACCTCCTGCCTCAGCACCCCCCTCTGTCCCGAGCAACCACAATAGACCAGCTATCGAATCTATATTCGAATAGCACACCACGCCGCCGGCCCCTCCGCCGCACGGGGGCGGCCACCGGGCCGGCGGCCCCCTCCCCGAGGGCCGGGGCGGGCTTCGGGAGCAGGCCGGGGCCGGCGGGCGAGGTCGAGCTGAAGTGACGAGGACGCCCTTGCCGGCCGCCGACAGCGCGGACAGCACCTGCGTACGCTGGCTACGGGGCCGACCGCAGGACTGCGCACGCCCCGCGCGTGAACCACCGAGGCGGGCGGCACCGCGGTGCCGGGCTGTGACCCAAATCAAAGTGCTGGCACCCCGTACCCGGCACCGTGCAGGGTAGGGGCACGCGGGACACGCACGAGACCAGCGCGGCGGGACGAACCCACGAGGCCGCGCGTTCAGCAGAAGGAGCCCCATGAAGGTCGGGATTGTCGGAGCCACCGGTCAGGTCGGCACAGTGATGCGCGAGATTCTGGCCGAGCGTGATTTCCCGGTCGACGAGCTGCGGCTGTTCGCCTCCGCGCGCTCCGCGGGCCGGACGCTGCCCTGGAAGGACGGCGAGGTGACCGTCGAGGACGCGGCCACGGCCGACTACGCCGGACTGGACATCGTCCTGTTCTCAGCGGGCGGTGCCACCTCCAAGGCGATCGCCGAGAAGGTCGCGGCCCAGGGCCCGGTCGTCATCGACAACTCCTCGGCCTGGCGGATGGACCCCGAGGTGCCGCTCGTCGTCTCCGAGGTGAACCCGGACGCGGCCCGGCAGCGCCCCAAGGGCATCATCGCCAACCCGAACTGCACCACCATGGCCGCGATGCCGGTACTGCGTCCGCTGCACGCGGAGGCGGAGCTGACCGCGCTGGTCGTCGCCACCTACCAGGCGGTCTCCGGCAGCGGCCTGGCGGGCGTCGCCGAACTGGACGGCCAGGCGCGCAAGGCGGTGGAGAACGACGCCACCCGGCTCACCTTCGACGGCGAGGCCGTGGACTTCCCCGAGCCGGACAAGTTCAAGCGGCCCATCGCCTTCAACGTGCTGCCACTGGCCGGCTCGATCGTCGACGACGGCCTGGCCGAGACCGACGAGGAGCAGAAGCTCCGCAACGAGAGCCGCAAGATCCTGGACATCCCCGCGCTGAAGGTCTCCGGCACCTGCGTGCGCGTCCCCGTCTTCACCGGTCACTCGCTGCAGGTCAACGCCCGCTTCGCAAACCCGCTCAGCCCCGAGCGGGCCGCCGAGCTGCTCGCCGCGGCGCCGGGCGTGGAGCTGTCCCCGATCCCCACCCCGCTCCAGGCCGCGGGCAAGGACACCAGCTACGTGGGCCGGATCCGCACCGACGAGACGGTCGAGCACGGCCTGTCGCTCTTCCTGTCCAACGACAACCTGCGCAAGGGCGCCGCACTCAACGCCGTGCAGATCGCCGAGCTGGTCGCCGCCGAACTGGGCTGACCACCTGGGCGTTCGGAACGGGCCGGCGAAGCGGCGGAAGCGGGTCGGCCGCCCGCGCGGGTGCAGACCGGGTCGCACCCTCGCCCTCCGGCGCACGGCACGCGGCACGGCAGCCGCACAGCAGTACGGAACCCCCCGGACCACGTCCGGGGGGTTCCGCTGTGGGGGGTCCGAGCCCCTTCCGGAGGGGCTCACCAGGATCCCGTGCGGGGGCCGGGCCCGCCGCCCGGCCGACCGGGGTCGGCCGGTCCCGCGGGGTCAGCCGATCTTGGCACCGAGCGCGTCGAGCGCGGCGGGCACCGGCTGGAAGTAGGTCTCGCCGCCCGAGGAGCAGTCACCGCTGCCGCCGGAAGTGAGACCCAGCGCCTTGTCGCCCGCGAAGAGCGAGCCGCCGCTGTCGCCCGGCTCGGCGCACACGTCGGTCTGGATCAGCCCGTCGACGGTGCCCTCCGGGTAGGAGACGGAGGCGTCCAGCGCCTTGACCGTGCCGTCGTGCACCTGGGTGGTGCTGCCGCTGCGGGTGACCTTCTGGCCCACCTCGGCCTCTCCGGCGCCGGAGATGGCCTGGGTGCTGCCGTCGTAGAGGTCGACCTCGCTCGGGTGGTCGGTGTCACCGGTGTAGGTGGCGATGCCGTAGTCGTTGCCCGGGAACTTGCCCTCCCCGCTCTCCGCGATGGGCTGGCCGCCCTGCGAGTCGGACCACGAGGAGATCGCGGTGGTGCAGTGGCCCGCGGTCAGGAAACCGGGCTTGCCGTCCGCGGTGGTGACATTGAAGCCGAGCGAGCAGCGGCCGCCGTCGCCCCAGATGGCGTCCCCACCGGCGATCTTGGTGGTGAACTTGCCTTCGGTGCGCTTCAGCTCGACCTTGCCGCCCTGGGCCTTGAGCTGCTTCTCGAGCTTGGCCAGCTCGGCGCCCTCGACCGTGCTGTCGGCGGTGACGACCACCTTGTTGGCCTTCACGTCGACGGCGCGGGCCGTGCCCGTCACATCGTTCTCGGTGAGCGTCTTCTTGGCCGAGGTGAGCTGGGAGAGGGTGTGCTCGACGACCCGGGCCCTGGCTCCGGCCGCCTCGACCTTCTCCTTGGCCGCGTCGTCGGTCACGTTGACGACGAGCTGCTTGGCCTTGGCGTCGTAGTAGGCTCCGCCGTCACCCTTGATGTCCGAGGTGAGCTTCGAGGCCAGCTTCGATGCCGAGCCGGAGGAGAGGGTCTTGACCGAGGGGGCCTCGGGCGCGGCGTTGGCGGTGGTGACCGTGAGCGCGCCGGCCGCGAGGGCCGCTGCGCCCGCGCCGGCCAGCAGTATCCGCCTCTTGGGTGCGCGTCGGTGGTTGGACAAGGTGATACCTCCAGTGGGGGGTTGGGACCCGCCCCGGAGCGGGGTGGTCCCGGAGGATGTACGGACACGGCCCTCTTACCCAAGAGAAAGTCGCGTCCATGCCAACTTGTGCGCCGAGTATTGCGATCACCCCGACCTCCGCACAAGGCCCAGATCACGTCAGCCGACCGGAAGTTCGGTTCGGTTGTCAAGATGCCGAACGTCCCTTCCTGTCCCTGACGTCCGGCGGAACGAACACGGCGGGCGACACCATGTGCTCATGAGGTAAGGCATGGACCTGTCCGGTATTCGTCGCCCCGGCGGCCCAATTGCGGCAGCACATCGAGGCACTTCGCCGCGCGTCCGCCCGCGTGCGGCGACGCGGCGCCCGTCGCGCGCACCAACACACCCGCGCACGCACGCACAAAGACGCCCCGCCGGAGGAAGGGCCCACCGCAGCTCGCATCCCGCCTCCACGCGAGAACGCTCCGCGGCCACGGCCCCGCCCGCACACACGGAAGTGCCCGTACACACACCCAGGGAGCGTGTACGGGCACAGGACCGAGCGGTGCTCGGCCGGCACGGGTGGCGCTGCGTCAGTAGACGTTCACGCCGTACGCGTTGAGCGCCTCGGTGACCGGCTGGAAGAAGGTCGTCCCACCACTGCTGCAGTTGCCGCTGCCGCCGGAGGTGAGGCCGAGTGCGGTGCTGCCCCGGTAGAGGGGGCCGCCGCTGTCGCCCGGCTCCGCGCACACGGTGGTGCGGATGAGGCCGTAGACGATGTCGCCGCCGCCGTAGTTGACCGTGGCGTTGAGCCCGGTCACCTGGCCGCTGTGGGTGCCGGTGGTGCTGCCGCGCCGGGTCACGGTCTGACCCACGGACGGCGTGCCGGCCCTGGTGATGTCCTGCCCGCCGACGGTACCGGGGTGCGAGATCGAGGTGTTGTCGTAGCGCACGATCCCGTAGTCGTTACCCGGGAAGCTGGAGCCGACGGTGGGCCCGATGCGGGTGGAGTGACTGGAGTTGGTGTACCAGTCGCCGCCGCCCTCGGTGCAGTGCCCGGCGGTCAGGAAGTAGTACGTGCTGCCGCTGCGGACGTTGAAGCCCAGCGAACAGCGGTAGGAACCCGAGTAGATGGCGTCCCCGCCCGAGAGGTACTTCTTGAACGTACCCTTGACGTGCTCGATCTCCACCGCGCCCGCGTTCTTCCCGGCACTGTGCCGGATCCGGGCGATGTCGGCGTCCGAGACGCGGCTGTCGACCGCGACGACGACCTTGTCGCTCTTCTTGTCGACGTGCCAGGCCGTGCCGGCGACATCCGCCGCACGTACGGCGTCGCTCGCCGAGCCGAGCTGGCTCGCGGTGAAGGTGTGGGGGGACGGAGCTTCCGCGACGGCCGTGGCGGGCGCGATCAGCGCCCCGGCCGCCACCATGCCCGACGCGACGGCGATCAGCCGGTTGCGTCTGCGTCCGGCCGTGCTGTCGTTGGCTTTTGTGCGTTTGGTCCTCACTTTTCCTCCCGATCAGGGAAACCAAGCGTGCTCCTGACAAACGCTGCATGGAGTATTCGCGGCGGCATTCCGGCCCCGCAAGGGCATCTTTCGGACTCCGTCGGTCCAGTTCGCCTGCCGTCCACACCGTTTGGCACCGGTAGGTGCGGGGGAGAAGAGGGTTCTGGCCTATCCCTGGCCAGCCCCTTGTCAATCTGGGCGCACGACCGGACCGTCGCTCACTCGGATGTCGTCGGGCGACCACCGGTCACGGCCGGAACGGGGCAATGCGGCACAACCCCGCGCCCCGTCACCAGCCCCCGGAACAACAACCTTGCTCGAGCGCCACCCGTTTGTGCACCAGAACCGTCACGAATGTCGTGCTGGACGGGTAACCGCTTGGCGCATCATCAGCATCATGGACGACCATAGGGGTTGCGGACCCGCGGCGGAGCGCTAGCAACGGTGGGACACCGCGCAGAGGAGAGGAGGCGTCCATGGGATCGGTGCGCAAGGCGAGTGCCTGGCTGGGCCTCGTCGACGACAGCGAGATGCGGTACTACGACTATGCCGACGGGGCGGACGGCCCGGCCGAGGGGCCGGAGACCGGGAACGCCGCACGCGAGCCGTGGGTCACCGACCCCAGAGTGCGCGTCACGGCCGAGACGGCGCAGGACCAGGGCACCAAGATCGCGACGGTCAGCCCGGACTGCTTCCGGGACGCCCGCGGCATCGGCGAGCTCTTCCGGGACGGGGTCCCGGTGATCGTCAACCTCACCGCCATGGACCCCGCGGACGCCAAGCGTGTGGTCGACTTCGCGGCCGGGCTGACCTTCGGCCTGCGCGGCTCCATCGAACGGGTCGCCAACCGCGTCTTCCTGCTGACGCCGCCCGACTACAGCGTCGTCACCAACGAGGACCGCCGCGACCAGGGCGGCTTCTTCAACCAGAGCTGAGCTGCGGAGGGGCCGGCGAACAGCCCCTCCGCAGCGCGGTGGACGCTGCTCAGCCCCGGAAGGCGTCGACGCCGGTCAGCGCCTTCCCCAGCACCAACTGGTGCATCTCCACCGTCCCCTCGTACGTGAGCACGGACTCCAGGTTGGTGCTGTGCCGCATCACGGGGTACTCCAGCGAGACACCGTTGGCACCCAGCACGGTCCGGGCGGTACGGCAGATCTCGATGGCCTCCCGGGTGTTGTTCAGCTTGCCCAGGCTGATCTGCTCCGGCCGCAGCCGTCCCGCGTCCATCCGCCGCCCCAGGTGGTGCGCGAGCAGCAGTCCCTTGTGCAGCTCGACCGCCATGTCGGCCAGCTTGGCCTGGGTGAGCTGGAAGCCGGCCAGCGGCTTGCCGAACTGCTCCCGTTCGGTGGCGTAGGCCAGCGCCGTCTCGAAGCACGCCCGCGCGGCGCCCATCGAACCCCACACGATCCCGTACCGGGCGTGGCTCAGGCAGCTCAGCGGGCCGCCCAGCCCGCGCGCCTCGGGCAGCATCGCCTCCGCCGGCAGCCGCACCTCGTCGAGGACGAGTTCGCTGGTGACCGAGGCACGCAGGGACCACTTGTGCTTGATCTCGGGCGCCGAGAAGCCCGGCGCGTCCGTCGGGACCACGAACCCGCGGACCCCCTCCTCGGTGCGGGCCCAGACCACGGCGACCCCGGCGACCGAGCCGTTGGTGATCCACATCTTGCGGCCGGTGAGCACCCAGTCCGCACCGTCGCGCCGGGCGTGGGTCCGCATTCCGCCGGGGTCGGAGCCGTGGTCGGGCTCGGTCAGCCCGAAGCAGCCGATCACCTCGCCCGCCGCCATCGGCGGCAGCCAGCGCTGCTTCTGCTCCTCGCTGCCGAACCGGTGGATGGCGTACATCGCCAGCGAGCCCTGGACCGAGACCAGGGAGCGGATACCGGAGTCGGCGGCCTCCAGCTCCAGGCAGGCCAGACCGTACTGCACGGCACTCGCGCCCGCACACCCGTAGCCGGTCAGGGACATGCCCAGGGCACCGAGCGAGCCGAGTTCCCGGGCGAGTTCCCGGATGCCGGGCAGTTCTCCCCGCTCGTACCAGTCGGCGACATGGGGCAGGATCCGGTCGGCGGCCCAGGCGCGCACGGTGTCGCGCACGGCGCGGTCCTCGTCGCCGAGCAGGTCGTCGATCCCCAGCGGATCGTGCGCGTCGAACGCGGGCAGCGGGCTCATGGGCGGCCTCCGGAAGGGGACGAGCACGGATACCGACCAGACGCTACGGCTGGGTAACGCCTCGCGACAAGGGGTTCTCGGCGCGCCCCGACCGGTCCTCGCGGGCCCGGGCCCGCCGCGGGGCGGCGGAGGCGGCACCTGCTCCGGTGCCGGACTCGGCATCGCCGGAGCCCTCCACGGGCGCGGTTGCCCCGGCGGTCTCCATCCGCCGGGGCAACCGCAGCGCCGCCAGCGCACCGAGCAGCAGCAGGCAGGCGCTGACCAGCAGGGTCACATGCAGCCCGGTGACGAACGAGGACCGCGCGGCGGACCGCAGCGCGGCACCCGAAGCGCCGCCGAGGTGTCCGGCGACCTCGTACGCCTCCCCGAGCGAGTGCGCCGCATCGGCACCGGTGCGGTCGGGGAGACCGAGGCGGTGGGCGGCGTCCCGCACCCCCGGCCCATAGGCGGCGTTCATCACACTGCCCAGCAGAGCGATGCCGATGCCGGCGCCGAGCTGGTAGGCGGTCTCACCGACGGCGGCCGCGCCGCCGGACCGGCCGGGCGGTGCCTCGCTGAGCATGGACTCGTAGCAGCCGAACAGGGTGGTCTCCAGGCCGAAGCCGAGCAGCACGAACCCGCCGACCAGCAGGCCCGGCCGATCGTGCTGGCCCACCCCGGTCAGGCACAGCACCGCGGCCGCGGTCACCAGGAAGCCGAGCGCGACCATCGCCCGCGGGCCCAGCAGCGCCAGCAGCCGGGAGCCCAGCAGCCCCGCCGCGATGGCGGCGACGGACAGCGGCAGCAGCCGCAGCCCGGTCTCCAGCGGGGAGAGCCCGAGGACGAGCTGCAGATACTGGGCCGCGATCAGCGCCAGTCCGACCAGCGCCAGCACGGTCAGCACGATGCAGCCCACGGAGGTGCCGAAGGCGGCCCGGGTGAGAGTGCCGAAGTCGATCAGCGGATGGGTGCGCCGCCGCTGACGGCGCACGAACAGCGCGATCAGCACCGCCCCGGCGAGCAGCGGCAGCCAGCACAGCGGGGTGAGCACCTCGCCGCCCCCCGCCTGCTTGACCCCGAGTATCACTCCGAAGAGGCCCAGAGCCGCCATCACAGCGCCCAGGACGTCCCAGGGGCCGTCGCTGCCGGTGGCCGACTCCGGCAGCAGCCACCGCCCCACCGGGAGGCTGGCGGCCATCAGCGGAATGTTGACCAGGAAGACCGCGCCCCACCAGAAGTGCTCCAGCAGCGCTCCCCCGACCAGCGGCCCGACCGCCGCGCCCACCGCGGCGACGGCGCTCCAGATGCCGACGGCCAGCGCCCGCTCCCGGCGGTCGGGGAAGACCTGGCGCAGTATCGATAGGGTGGCGGGCATGATCATGGCACCGCCCACTCCGAGCAGCCCCCGGGCGGCGATCAGCACATCCGGGGTGGGCGCGTACGCGGCGACGGCGGAGGCGGCGGCGAAGAGCGCGTAGCCGAACAGCAGCACCCGGCGGGTGCCGATCCGGTCGCCGAGGGTGCCGAAGAGGATCAGCAGCGAGGCGCACACCAGCGGATAGGTGTCCACGATCCACAGCAGCTCGATGGAGCCGGGGCGCAGGTCCTCGGAGACCGCGGGCACGGCGACGTGCAGCACGGTGGCGTCGACGGCCACCAGGAGCAGGCTCGTGCAGAGCACGACGAGCACGACCCACCGGTTCGCCTCCCGGTCGGACCGCGCTCCCGGTCCGCTGCCGGGGACGTCCGCCGCCTTCCGCGATATGGCCGTGGTCGTCCCGGACATGTACGCACCTCCTGTTGCTCTCGCACCCGCGGGACGGACCGTGGGGGGGTGGGGGACGGCTGCCCGGATCGCGGCTCTCGCACGCGGCCCGATCGGCGTCGGCGTCCGGCCCCGGTGAAGAGGGGCAAGTGCCGGTCAGCGTACGCGAACCGGCACGGGCGTCCAGTGCTCCCCCATCAAACGGAAGGAGCGCCCCCGGTGCAGCTGCCCGACGTGCGGCTGTGCATGACCGCGATTTTCCAGCAGTTTCCGGACACCGGTCGCATCCTTCCCGCCGGACCGCCCGCCGCACCGGGCGCCGGGAGCGTGGCCAATAATCGTCCGAATGACTGACCTCGCCGACCCGGGCACACCCGAGGTGCGTTCCGGGACCACCGGATACGGCAGCCGCCGACTCCTGCGCGGGCCCGCCGCCGCGCTGGCGGCCTACGCGGGCGTGCGCGTGCTGGGCCTGCTGGTGCTGGCGCTCTGGAGCGCGGAGCGGGGCACGAGTGCGCACACCTTGCTCACGGCGCGCTGGGACTCCCTGTGGTACACCCGGGTCGCCGACGGCCGGTACGGCTACCAGGTGCGGCTCCCGGACGGCGGCGTCCATTCCGACCTGGCCTTCTTCCCGCTGCTGCCGGCGCTGGAGCGCGGACTGGCCGAGCTCTCCCCGCTCACCGCGCCGGACGCGGGCATGCTGGTGAGCTGGCTCTCCTCGCTGGCGGCGGCCTGGGCGCTGTATCTGACGGGCGCGCGGCTGCACGGGCACCGTGCGGGAGTCTGCCTGGCGGTGCTGTGGGCGGCGCTGCCGGTCGGCGTGGTGCAGTCGATGGCCTACAGCGAGTCACTGTTCACCGCGCTGGCCGCCTGGGCGCTGTGGTCGGTGCTGCGGGGCCGGTGGGTGTGGGCGGGCGCCCTGACCGCGCTGGCGGGGCTGACCCGCCCGGTGGGGGCCGCGGTGGTGGCCGCGGTGTGGATCGCGGCGCTGCTGGAACTGTGGCGGGAGCGGCGCCGACCGGATGCGCGCATGGCGCTGGGGCTGCTGCTGGCACCCATGGGGTGGCTGGGGTACGTCGTCTGGGTGGGGTTCCGCACCGGAAGTGTGACCGGGTACCTGGACGTCCAGGAGCAGTGGGGCAACGGCTTCGACGGCAGCCTGGCGTTCGCGGGATTCGTCCGGGACACCTTCGGGGACACGCCGGCCGGCGGCCTGGGGCTGGTCGCGGGGGTGGCCCTGGTGCTCTGGCTGTGCGTGCAGTGCGTCCGGCGCCGGCAGCCCGCGGCGCTGCTGGTGTACACGGGGCTGGTGGTGGCTCTCGCGCTGGGCGCCAAAGGGTACTTCGGCTCCAAGCCCCGGTTGCTGCTGCCCGCCTACCCACTGTTGCTCCCGGTGGCGGTCGCGCTGGCGCGGTGGCGGCGCCCGGCCGCCGCGGTGGTGCTGTGCGGTCTGGCGGCCGTCTCGGCCTGCTACGGCGCCTGGTGGCTCAACGGCTCCGGACCGCCGTGAGGACCGACCAGGGCGCACAGGACTCCGAGAGGCGCAGGGGGCGTACGCAGGGGCGCGGGTCGCGCCGACGCGCGACAAAGGCAGGGTGCACCGACCGGTGAATGGTGCGAATTTCCGTCAACCCACGTGTGACGGAAGTCGCTTCACGGTCCCGTCCCGACAATGAATCGGGCCCGGAATCGTGGGGGATAAACAGTACCCGGGCCGTACGAGGCGCTTTTTGCACATCACATCGGCATCACGAACGGGCCGCCCTCGCCGGACCGGCTCTTCACGGCCGGTAATCTCGATTAGGTGCGTACCGACCGAATCTTCTCCCGGCTGGAGCAGGAGCCTCATCGCCCCCGCGGGCCCTTCCCGCGGATGAGCCCTGTCCGGCTGGGCCTGTTCAGCACCACGGTCGCCTTCTACCTGGCGATCGTGGTCGCCGTGCTGGGCACGACCTGGCTCGTGCAGCTCGACTGGCAGGTCATGCTCTTCCGCCCGTACAAGCAGTGGCCCGCCATCCACGGGTTCCTGGACGCCTTCGTGGTGCTGGGGCAGCGCGGTCCCACCGCGGTGCTGGTCGCGGCGTGGCTGGGCTGGCGCTCCTGGCGGCAGCGCACGCTGCGGCCGCTGCTGGCCCTGGGGTTCGCGCTGCTGCTGCTCAACGCGTCGGTCGGCGCGGTGAAGATCGGCCTCGGCCGCCTGGGCCCGCACTACGCCACCGAGATCGGCTCGGCCGAACTGTGGGCCGGCGGGGATATATTCCCTTCGGGACACACCGCCAACGCCGTGGTGACCTGGGGCATCCTCGCCTACCTGGCCACCACGCCGCGGGCCCGCAGATGGCTCTCCGTCGTCGCCGCCGTCTTCGCGCTCGGAGTGGGCGCGACCACCGTCTACCTCGGTACGCACTGGGTGAGCGACGTACTCCTCGGCTGGGCCGCCGGACTGCTGATCCTGCTGGGGTTGCCCTGGTGCGAACCCGCGATCGCGCGAGTCGAGGCCACCGTTCTGGCACTGCGTGAACGGTTCAGCACAGCGGGGTCACCCCAGCCGGGTGAGCCCTCGCCGGCCGCCTCGCCCGCCGCGCAGCCGTTGCCGGCCCGGCAACCGCTGGTCGGGGCCCGGCTCCCGGCACAGGACTCCGGGAACGGAACCCGTGCTGCACTGCCGCGCACGGCGGACGAGACGCGCTCGGCCGCCTCGTCCCGGTCGTGACCGCCGGTCGTCAGCCCGCCCAGCAGCGGACCACCCGCTCGCCCTCGACCGCCAGGTTCAGCCGCCCCACCACGTACTCCATGGTGATGATCGCGTCCGGTTCCAGTAGCCGCACGCTCGACCAGCCCCGCGCGCGGGCCCGCTGTTCGGCCTCCTGCGCGCCGAGACCCACATAGTCCTCGGGGGCGTCCTGCGGGGTGTCGTCGGGGGGTTGTGGTGCTGCGGATTCCGGTGCCATGGGACCACCGTATGCACCCGGCCGCGGCAGCCGGAAGTCCCGCCTTCGCAGCAGCGGCGTCACACTTGCGTCACAACGCTCCGTGCACGCTCCCCCGTTGCCCGCTTCACTCGTACGTGGTCTCCGCGCGTCTGCACGCCACGCAATTCGGCGAATTCCGCATTCGCTTTCCGATGCCCCGACCAGAGGCATTGCCGACTGTCCTACGAATTCCGGAACAGCGCGGGAAGCCCGAACTGAAACCATCGGAAGAACTGCTGAACAATGCGTTACCGCCGCTCTTCCTCCCGGTCGGCGGAGACCAGTGCGCGGGACAGCCGGTCGCGCAGCAGGACGAGCTGCTCCGCCAGGTCCGCGGGCCCGCGGACCTCGAAGTCGAAGTCGAGCAGGAGCAGATGGACGAGCAGCGTCTCCCGCGAGGCGGCGCCGGTCCGCAGCAGGCAACTGTGCTCGTCGACCGCCTCCAGGGTGCCGGCGGCCAGGGATATCCGCTCGGCCGCCACCGCCACGGGAGCGTGCAGCAGAACGGTGGCCTGCGCCGGGTAAACCCGCGTGGAGATGCCTTCGGCCACCCAGGCGGCCAGGTCCCCGGCGGGCGCCGGCCGGGGCTCGAACCGCGGTCCGTGCGGCGGAGTCAGGGTGATCCGGTCGACCCGGAACGTCCGCCAGTCGGCGCGCTCGGTGTCCCAACCCACCAGGTACCAGCGGCGGTGCGTGGTCACCAGCCGGTGCGGCTCCACCAGCCGGTGCGAAGGGACGCCCTCGTGCGACTCGTACCGGAAGCGCAGCCGCTCGTGGTCTCGGCAGGCGCGGGCCAGCTCGGCGAGCGCACCCGGCTCGACAGTGGGCCCGCCGTGCGGACCGGTCAACTGCACGGTGAACTCGTTCAGCGCCGCCACTCTCCGGCGCAGCCGGTCCGGGAGGACCTGCTCCAGCTTGGCGAGGGCCCGCTCCGAGGCATCCCTGACCCCCTCTACGGCGCCGCCCGCCGCGCCGCGCAGCCCCACCGCGACGGCGACCGCCTCGTCGTCCGCGAGCAGCAGCGGCGGCAGCCGGGCCCCGGCGCCGAGCCGGTAGCCGCCGGCGGTGCCGCTGACGGAGTGGACCGGATAGCCCAGCTCCCGCAGTCGGTCCACGTCCCGGCGGACGGTGCGGGGAGTGACACCGAGCCGTCGGGCGAGGTCACCGCCCGAGCGGTCGGGATGGGTCTGCAGCAGCGAAAGCAGCCGCAACAGCCGTGCCGAGGTGTCCAGCATGGAGTGATTCTGGCAGCACCCGCGAGCGAGGCGCGCCCGGCCCCGGACCGGACGGGTCCGGGGCCCGCTCCCGCTCGGTGGCGTGCGCCCGCGGTCCCCGGTTCACTCCACGCGGTCGATCCGCACGGCCAAGTCGTTGTTGAGCGTGTAGTACGGCTTCGCGGTGACCGCCGCGGCCTCGTCGGCGACCGGACCGGCCGCGGCCGGTTGTCCGGCGTCCCGGGTGACGGGCTGCGCGGGATAGGTGAAGATCCGCTTCTTGTCCGGGACATCGTCCAGGATCCGCGCGACCCGCACCGCCTCGGCCCCTTCGGCGGGGCGCAGCCACAGGTCCCACAGCCGGCCCCCGAGCAGCGCCGCGAACGGCAGTACGGCCGCGAACTCCCGCCGGTCGCCCTCCTTCCCGGCCGCGTCGGCGATCACCGGCTCGGCCGGCCCGCGCCGCGGCCATGCCTCCAGCCGCGCGGTGGCGGAGACCTCGGCGCCGTAGAGCCGGCCGCCTACTTCCAGGGCGCCGTCCCGCATCCGCAGCGCACCGGCCTCTGCGTGCGGCCAGCGCATCCAGGACCGGACGCTGAGGTTGCCGTGCTTGGTGGCGTAGGGGATGCGCACGCCCAGCCAGCCGCGGTTCTCGTGCGGAACCCGGTCCACCAGCGAGCGCAGGTCGTTGACGCCCGGGGAGAGTCTGCGCGGATCGCGTCCGGCGAGCGCGAGGAAGACGTTCCAGCGCCCTTCGGTCAGCCTGACCGTGCTGGGCAGCGCGGCGCGCAGCGTGCCGGGCTCCGCGTCCTGCACCGGGGTCAGCGGCAGCCGGACCTCTTCCGTCTCGCCCGAGACGTCCGGACGGCGGCGCAGCAGCAGTCCCGCCTCCTCGCTTCCGGTCCCGGCGTCGGTCCCGGCGAGCCTCAGGTCGAAGGTGAGGCCGCCCGCGCTGTCGGCGGTGCAGTCGGTCGCCGGGCCGCGCTGGGCGGGCTGTGGGGGCACGGGTTCTCCAGCGTCGTGGCGGTGCTCCTCCTCGGCGCCGAGGGGAAGAGGGGCGAGCGGGCCGTCGGCGACGGACGCCGCTCCTGTGGTGACGGTCCTGATCGTGCTGCCGCTCATGCTGTGTGTCCTCCCTGGAGCGCCGCTTGCCCGTTGGCCAGCGCGTCCTTGACGGCGTAGGCCCCGCTCAGCAGCGAGGCGCGGGTACGGTGCAGGCCCCGGCTGCCCTTGCCGACGAGGTCGTGGAGTATCGACTCGTAGCGGGCCCCGATGAGCGAGGGGTCGAAGCGCGCGGAGTCGTTGAGCGCGGCCCGGCCCATCCGGCGGCGCAGTTCGTCGTCGTTGATCAGGCCGAGGAGCGCTCCGGCGACGGCGTCCTCATCGCCCGTCGGCACGAGGCGTCCGTCGACGCCGGGCCGCACGATCTCGGCGGGCCCGTGCGGGCAGTCCGTGGCGACGACGGGCAGGCCGCAGCGCATGGCCTCGACGATGGTCATGCCGAAGGACTCCAGACTGGAGGTGACGGCCGCTATCGACCCCTTGGCCCACTCCGGCTCGATGGGGTGGATGGGCCCCATCAGGAAGACGTGGTTGTAGAGTCCGAGTTCGTCGATGAGGGCGCGCAGCCCGGGCCGCTCCCGTCCTCCCCCGTAGATCCGCAGCCGCCAGTCCGGCCGCTCGGCCACGACCCTGGCGAAGGCGCGCACCAGCAGGTCGTACCGCTTGGCCGGGGCGAGCCGGCCCGCCGCGACGACCCACTTGCTGGTGCCGTCGGCCGGTTCGACGGCCGGTGCGGGGACGCTGTTGGGGACCGCCTCCACCCGGACACCGGGCAGCCGCAGCAGGCGGCGGTAGTCGGTGGCGTCGGCCTCGGTGACGGTGGTCAGCGCGTCGAGGCGGGGATAGACGGTGCGCAGCACGCGTCTGAGGCTGCGGGAGTGGGTCGCGAGGGTGAGGTGCTCCTGCCCCAGTCTCGCGGGCCCGCGCCGGGTCTGGCGGGCGAGGTGCACATTGAGGCCCGGCCGGGTGCCGATGACGACGTCCGCCTCGGTGCTGCCCAGGTGGTCCCCGATGAGGCGGTCGGTCAGCTCGCTGTACATCGGGTACTTGCCGTCGGACTCCGGGAAGACCCGGGCGGGCCGGGTGTGTTCGGCGCCCAGGCTGTCCGGTGAGCGCACTCCGCGGGTGTCGACGAGATGACGCAGCCGCACCCCCGGCCCCGGGTCGAACACCGGCCGGTCCCGGGTCCGGAAGACCGAGACGACTTCGACGTCGTGGCGCTCGGCCAGGGAGCGGGCCAGGTTGTAGGTGGTACGGACGGTGCCCCCGATGGCATACCCGTTGTGGAGCAAGAAGGAAATGTGCATTTGTCCCGAGTCCCACGCATCCTCGCGGTCAGTCCCCCTCTGTCCGCCTGTCACCGAGCTAGACCGTTAAGTGCGGGGCAGGGTTGGGTGCGTTGAGCAGGTTGTTTCAGAAGAGTTCTGAATGGTTTTACTTTTGTGACCTGTTGTGGGGAACGAAATTCGTGCGCGGGACGTAGCCGCCCGGCACCGGAGCAGGCACGGCGGCCCCGCCAGGCACGCACCTGGCGGGGCCGCTCCGCTCCGGCCGCCGGGCGGCCGGGAGCGAGTGGTCAGACGTCGAGCTTCTGACCGACGAGGATGAGGTCGGGATCGCCCCCGATGACGTCCTTGTTCGCACGGTAGAGGTCCTTCCAGCCCTTGCCGTGCGCCGCGGCGATCGAGCCGAGGGTGTCACCGCTCTCGACCGTGTAGTTGCCGGATCCGCCGCGTGTGGCACTGCGGCCCGGATGGGTGGCGGGGCGGTCGTTCGACGGGGAGTCGGCGCGCGGCGCCGACTGCTGCCCGGAGCCCTGCTCGGACTGCGCCGGGCCGGTCGCCCGGGGTGGCGTGCCGGAGGCTCCGGCCTTGACCGAGCAGTTGGGCCAGGCGCCCCAACCCTGGGCCTGTTGCACCTTGGTGGCGACCGCGATCTGCGCGGCCTTGCCGGCCTTGTCGGCGGTGGGCGCGTAGGCGCCACCCCCGTAAGCCCGCCAGGTGCTTGCCGAGAACTGCAGGCCGCCGTAGTAGCCGTTGCCGGTGTTGGTCTGCCAGTTCCCTCCGCTCTCGCACTGGGCGATGCGGTCCCACACTCCGTCGTTCGACGCCGCCGAGGCCGTCGGAGCCGTGGCGGCGAGCAGGGCGAGCGGGGCGGCGAGACCGGCACCCGTGAGCACTGCTGTACGACGCTTGGACAATTCGAACCCTCTCCACGAACCCGGGAGACCCCGTTGCTCCCCCGTGCGGGCCGAGTAGTGGTGGGCGCGTCCGGCGCCCGCACTCGACTCCACCTGTCCCGGGTGGTGCTCGGTGCACCGCCGTGGAATGTAGGGAGCAACTCGCCCGAATTGCAACCAGAACATGGTCTTTGCAGGCCATGCGCCGGTTACCGGCGATAACAGCAGTTTCAGGACGCCCCCCGAACAGGTACATTCCGGTCAGTAGTCGACAGCCCGACCGGCCCGTTGTGAGTCAGCTCACCAGTCGAACTCCCGCGCACCCAACAGGTATTGACGGGGTGTGAACTCTTCTCCCGACTATGTGACCGGTTGCGTACGAACGGGGGACGCGCACCGGCACCCGCGCGTGACCGCGACCACAGATCTCCCGTTGTCCAGGCGAACAGGAACCGAAAGCCAGGAGTCCCCGTGTCCCCCATGCTCGATGTCAGCGACGCCGTACGCGCCGAGATCGGCGAAGCAGAAGCCGAGAGGCTGCTCGCCGGAGAGAACGCCCCAGGAGACTACGACTGCACCTCGTGCCGCGCCCGGGGCAACACCGGCCAGGAGCGCACCAGCACCGTGCTGTTCGTCGGCGAGGAGACCGCGGTCCTCGCCTTCGCACACGCGGCCTGCATCCCCTCCCAGGTGGTGACCGTCGCCGAGGACCAACTCCAGGGGGCGGTACGCACCCTCTCCGCATCCGAGTCCACCCCGGCCGAGCCGCCCGCAGCGCCCGCCGTCCCCTCACCCGCCGCCGAGCCGGGGACGGGGCAGCGCCAGGCGGTGCTGGGCATCACCTGCGGCCAGGTCCTCATCGACGGCACCGCGCGCTCCGCGCTCGTGGTGGAGCCCACCGGGCCGATCGCCCGTCCGGGCTCGGACGGTCCGGGCGACGACTTCCTGCCGCTGCTGATCGAGCAGGGCTTCCTGCCCGTCACCGACGTGGGGCTGCCGCCCGCCCCGGTGGCCGGGTGGTCGGTGCTGGTGGCCATGGGGCAACTGCACGCCGTCTTCCAGCCTCCCGCCACGCCCGGCGGACAGCCGGTCGCCTGGTGGCAGGCGCACCAGCCGCTCGCCGTCACCGAGGGCTGGCGCACTGCGGCCGCCAAGAACCACACGGTCGTGGTCTACGCCGCCCCCGCGGGCTCCATCGGCCAGCAGCCGCGCGAGGACCTGTTGCGGGAAGCGCTGGAGAAGGCGGCGGCCGGGGGCGTACTGGTGGCCGGCACGATGCCGTTGACCGGCACATGAGCCGCCCTCCGCACGCGCCCGGGCCGCGCTCCCGGCTCCTCCCGGCAGCCGGGAGCGAGAGTACGGACATCCCCGGACGACTGGTGCGATCCGGTCATTCGCCGCACGGGACCGCATCCGGTGTGCCGCACGGTCGTTGGGCAGACGTGCAGCAATACGAGCCTCTCCGAGCCCATCACCCGCATCTCGGCCACGGCCGCGCCGTGAGCGCGTCCGGGGCCCCCGCCGTACCCCGGATGCGGGCGCCGTACAGCTCGTCCCCCGAGGGGTCCACTCCCATCTACGACTCGCTGTACGCGGAGTACCGCAGACTCTTCCGGGCTCTGCCGGGAGACCGCAGCGGCGAGGAAGAGCTGCGCTTCGAGGGATTCGGCACGGTGCACGGCGTCGGGTCGGGCGCCTGGGGCGACCAGGAGTCCCCGCCTGCCTGGCACACCCCCTCCTGGCAGCTTCCCGCGCTGCCTCCGGCACCCCGCCACGGCCACCACCGCTGACGGCGCCCTGCCGGAGCCCGGCCCCCGGGTTCCGGCAGGGCAGCGCCCCGGAGCGGCTACTTCTTGCGGCCGCGCTTCTCGCGCACCCGGACCGAGATCTGTACCGGCGTCCCCTCGAAACCGAACTCCTCGCGCAGCCGACGCTCCACGAAGCGCCGGTAGCCGGCCTCCAGGAAGCCCGAGGCGAACAGCACGAAGCGCGGCGGGCGGGTGCCTGCCTGGGTGCCGAAGAGGATGCGCGGCTGCTTCCCGCCACGTACCGGGTGCGGGTGCGCGGCGACGATCTCGCCGAGGAAAGCGTTGAGCTTGCCCGTCGGCACCCGTGTCTCCCAGCTCTCCAGTGCCGTCTCGATCGCCGGCACCAGCTTCTCCACATGCCGCCCGGTGCGTGCCGAGACGTTGACGCGGGGCGCCCAGCGCACCTGGACGAGGTCCCGCTCGATCTCCCGCTCCAGGTAGTAGCGGCGCTCCTCGTCCAGGGTGTCCCACTTGTTGTAGGCCAGCACCACCGCCCGGCCGGAGTCCACCGCCATGGTGATGATGCGCAGGTCCTGCACGCTGATCGACTCACTGACGTCGATCAGTACGACCGCGACCTCGGCCTTCTCCAGCGCCGCGGCGGTACGCAGCGAGGCGTAGTAGTCGGCGCCCTCTGCCATGTGGACCCGCCGCCGGATCCCCGCCGTGTCCACGAACTTCCAGGTCCGGCCGCCGAGTTCGATCAGCTCGTCCACCGGGTCCCGGGTGGTGCCGGCCTCTTCGTTGACGACGACCCGCTCCTCGCCCGCCACCTTGTTCAGCATCGAGGACTTGCCGACGTTGGGGCGGCCGATGAGCGCGACCCGGCGCGGGCCGCCCAGCGGGACGCCGCCGAAGGTCTGCCGGGGCGCCTCGGGCAGCGCCTTGAGCACCTCGTCCAGCATGTCGCCGGTACCGCGCCCGTGCAGCGCCGAGACGGGGTGCGGCTCGCCCAGGCCGAGCGACCACAGATAGGCCGCGTCGGCCTCTCCCGACGGGCCGTCGACCTTGTTGGCGCACAGCACCACGGGCTTGCCCGCGCGGCGCAGCAGCTTGACGACCGCCTCGTCGGTGTCGGTGGCGCCGACGGCGGCGTCCACCACGAACACCACCGCGTCGGCGGCCTCGACGGCGAACTCGGCCTGCGCCGCGACGGAGGCGTCGATACCGAGGACGTCCTGCTCCCAGCCTCCGGTGTCGACGACCTTGAAGCGGCGGCCCGCCCACTCCGCCTCGTAGGTGACCCGGTCCCTGGTGACCCCCGGACGGTCCTCGACCACGGCCTCGCGACGGCCGATGATCCGGTTCACCAGGGTCGACTTGCCCACGTTGGGCCGCCCGACGACGGCGAGGACGGGCAGCGGCCCGTGCCCCGCCTCGCCGAGCGCGCCCTCGACCTCGTCCTGGTCGAAGCCTTCCTCGGCGGCGAGTTCCATGAACTCGGCGAACTCGGCGTCACCCAGCTCACCGTGGCCGGGCTCGGCGCCGTCGTCGGCGGGGTGCATCTGGTCGTTCATGACGTCTCGTCCTCGTCGTTCAGCGGGTCTGTGCGGCTGCCGCGAAGGGTGCGGCCGCCGGTGGTACGGGGGTCAGGGGGCGGCGCGGCCGGTGAGCCGCCTGGCCTCGGTCAGATGCCCGGCGAGCCGTTCCTGGAGCCGTACGGTGGCCTCGTCCAGTGCCTTCCTGGTCCGGCGGCCGGAGCCGTCGCCCACGGTGCACGGGTCGCCGAAGACCACGTCGACCCGGCTGCGCAGCGGCGGCAGCGCCCGTATCAGCCGGCCAGGGCGATCCGAGCTGCCGAGCACCGCGACCGGGACGACGGGTGCGCCGGAGCGCAGCGCGAAGTACGCGAGCCCGCCGCGCAGCGCGGCGAAGTCGCCCTCGCCGCGGGTGCCCTCCGGAAAGATCCCCAGCGCCCCGCCCTGCTTCAGTACCGCCAGCGCGCCGGTCACCGCCGTGCGGTCGGCGCCGCTGCGGTCGACCTCGAGCTGGCCGATGCCGTGCAGGAACGGGTCGAGCGGACCGACGAACGCCTCTTTCTTGATCAGGAAGTGCACCGGCCGCGGTGCGGTCCCCATCAGCATGGGCCCGTCGATGTTGTGCGCATGGTTGACCGCGAGGATCACCGGACCGGTGGCGGGTACCCGCCAGGCGCCCAGCACCCGGGGCCGCCACAGGGTGTACATCAGCCCGATGCCGATCCGGCGGCCGACGGCGGCGCCCCGCTCGCTCGCGGCGGAGTCGGATCCCGTCACCTGGCGGCCTTCTCCCGGTCCTGCGCGGGACCCTCCTTGCCCGCCGCCGCCTTCTCCACGAGGGTGACGACGCACTCGACGACCTGCTCCAGGGTCAGCTCGGTGGTGTCCACCTCGACGGCGTCGTCCGCCTTCTTCAGCGGCGAGGTCTTGCGGCTGGAGTCCGCCCGGTCGCGCGCGGTCAGCGCCTGCCGGGTGGCGGCCAGATCGCTGACGGAGGTGCCGTCGGCGGTCTTGAGCTCGCCGTTCCGCCGGGCGGCCCGCGCCTCGGGCGAGGCCGTGAGGAAGACCTTCAGGTCCGCGTCGGGCAGCACCGTGGTGCCGATGTCCCGGCCCTCGACGACGATGCCGCCGCGCGCCTCCGCCGCGATCGTCCGCTGGAGCCCGGTGATCCGCTCCCGTACCTCGGGCACCGCACTGACCGCGCTGACCGCGGCGGTGACCTCCTGGGTGCGGATCGGGCCGGAGGCGTCCGCGCCGTCGGCCGAGATCGCCGGGGAGAGCGGATCGGTGCCCGAGAGGATGCTGGGCTTGCCCGCGGCGGCCGCGACGGCGTCGGGGTCGGCGGTGTCGACACCGTTGTTCAGCATCCACCAGGTGATCGCCCGGTACTGGGCCCCGGTGTCGAGGTAGCTCAGCCCCAGCCGGGCCGCGACGGCCTTGGACGTGCTCGACTTGCCCGTACCGGAGGGGCCGTCGATGGCGACAATCACTGCCGGGGTTGCAGACACGGTTGTGGGCACCTTTCGTGGGTCTGAGGCTCGCGCGCGGCGCACAGGAACGGACGGGACCGCCCTGGGCCTCCGCACAAGGCTACCGGCTGCCACGGACACGCCAGGCCGCGCGTCCGGGCCCCGCTGCCGCCCCCCGCTGCGGCCGCGGCTCGGTCCGAGCGGCGCTCCGGAGCCGTCGGCCCGTCGGCTCCTGCGACCTCACTGCCGCAGCGACCAGCCGCGTTCGCGCAGCGCCTGCTCCAGCACCGGCACCGCGCCCGGCTCCACCATGAGCTGCATCCGGCCGGCCTGCTGCCCGGTGGCATGCTCGATGCGGACGTCCTCGATGTTCACGCCCACCGACCCCGCGTCGGCGAAGATCCTGGCGAGCTGCCCCGGGCGGTCGCTGATCAGCACTGTCACCGTCTCGTAGACGGCCGGCGCCTGGCCGTGCTTGCCCGGGACCCGGGCCCGCCCCGCGTTGCCGCGGCGCAGCAGTTCCGCGACGCCCGCGGTTCCGCTGGAGCGCTTCGCCTCGTCGGCCGACTCCAGTTCGCGCAGCGCCCGTACGGCGGCGTCCAGGTCGGTGGCGACCGCGGCGAGGATGTCGGCCACCGGGCCCGGGTTGGCGGAGAGGATGTCCACCCACATCCCCGGGTCGGATCCGGCGATCCGGGTCACGTCCCGGATGCCCTGGCCGCACAGGCGCACATCGGTCTCGGCGGCCTCCTCGAGCCGCGCCGCCACCAGGGTCGAGAGGAGCTGCGGGGTGTGCGAGACCAGCGCGACAGCCCGGTCGTGCGCGTCCGCGTCCATCACCACCGGCACCGCCCCGCACAGCGCGATCAGCTCCAGCGCGAGGTTGAGCACCTCCGTGTCGGTGCCCTGGGTGGGGGTGAGCACCCAGGGGCGCCCCTCGAACAGGTCGGCCGAGGCGGCCAGCGGGCCGGACTGCTCGCGGCCGGACATCGGGTGGCTGCCCAGGTAGGTCCTCAGGTCGCCGCCCCGCTCCAGCAGCTCCCGGCGCGGACCGCCTTTGACGCTGCCCACGTCGATGACGCCGCGCGCCAGCCCGGCGCGCTGCACCTCGGCCACGGTCGCGGCCAGGTGCGCCGGCGGCACGGCCACGATCGCCAGGTCGACGGGTGAGCCGGAGGCCGGTTCCTCCCCGGTTCCGGCACCCAGCGCGACGGCCGTGCGGACCCGCTCCGGGTCGCGGTCGCTGAGGTGCACCCGGACTTCCCGCGCGGAGAGGGCCAGCGCGGCCGAGGTGCCGATGAGTCCCGTACCGAGCACGAGGGCGGTGCGCATTGCCGTGGGGTGTCCTTACTGGGCGATGTCCTTGCGGAGGGCGGCCGCGGCGCCCAGATAGACATGCTGGACGCCGGACCTGGGCAGCTCCGTCTCCGTGTGAGCCAGGATACGGACCACCCGGGGCATCGCACCCGCGACCTCGAGCTCCTGCGCGCAGATCAGCGGCACGTCCGCGAGGCCCAGCCTGCGGGCCGCGGCGGCGGGGAAGTCGCTGTGCAGATCCGGGGTGGCGGTGAACCAGATGCTGATCAGGTCCTCGGTGGCGAGGCTGTTGCGCTCCAGCACCTCGGTCAGCAGTTCCTCGACCCGCTCACTCATGTGCCCGGCCTCGTCCCGGTCGAGCTGGACGGCCCCCCGCACCGCACGCACCGCCACCGCTGCTCGCCCCTTTCCGACCCGCCGCCGGTCCCGATCCCCTGTCGGCCGCCTGCCCGGCGGGGCCAGGGTAGGTACGTTCCAGCGCGGATGTCCGGGCCGCCCGCACAGTGAGACGGTACAAGTGGAGGCATGCTCTTCCACGTGGTCCCGCTCGACGACTGGTTGCTCGCCCCGGACCGTCCGTACGCGCCGCGCGCGCTGGCCGAGGACGGGTTCATCTCCTGCACGCCCGACGAGAAGCAGGCGCTGGCCGTCGCCGACGCGCGCTTCCGCGAGGCGGTGGGGCCACTGATGGCCCTCATGATCGACGAACGGCGGCTGGACGCCCGCGTCTGCTGGGACCCCGCCCCGCGGATCCACGGCCGGGTGAACCGGTCGGCCGTGGCGGGCATGCTGGAGGTCCGGCGCGACGACGAGGGCCGGGCCGTCGATCTGGCGCTGTGGTCCTGAGCCCGCCGCCCCGCCCGTCCCGACGGGCGGGGCGGGCGCACGGGGCGCTCCGGGCGCCGCCGTGCGGGACAGGGCGCCCGCGGCGCGGGCCGGCCCTCCGCGGCTGCGGGGAGCCTCGCGCCGCTACAGGCCGACCTCGCCCATCAGCATGCCGACCTCGGTGTTGGTGAGGCGGCGGAGCCAGCCGGACTTCTGGTCGCCGAGCGCGATGGGGCCGAAGCGGGTGCGCACCAGCCGCTCCACCGGGAACCCGGCCTCGGCCAGCATGCGGCGCACGATGTGCTTGCGCCCCTCGTGCAGCGCGACCTCGACCAGATAGTTCTTCCCGGTGTTCTCCACGACCCGGAAGTGGTCGGCGCGCGCGTACCCGTCGTCGAGCCGGATCCCGGACTTCAGCTGCTTGCCCAGGTCCCGGGGCAGCGGGCCCTGGATGGCGGCCAGATAGGTCTTGGTCACGCCGTAACGTGGATGGGTGAGCCGATGGGCCAGCTCACCGTGGTTGGTGAGCAGGATGATCCCCTCGGTCTCGGTGTCGAGACGGCCCACGTGGAAGAGCCGGGTCTCCCGGTTCTGGACGTAGTCGCCCAGGCACTGGCGGCCGTCGGGGTCCTCCATGGAGGCGACGACTCCGGCGGGCTTGTTCAGCGCGAAGAAGAGGTACGACTGGGTCGCGATGGTCAGCCCGTCGACCTTGATCTCGTCCTTCTCCGGGTCGACGCGCAGCCCCTGTTCCCGCACGATCTCGCCGTTGACCTCGACCCTGGCCTGCTCGACCAGCCCCTCGCAGGCGCGGCGCGAGCCCATGCCCGCACGGGCCAGCACCTTCTGCAGGCGCTCGCCCTCCACCTCGCCGAACGTCTTGGGCAGCTTGACCGGGGGCTTGCTGTGCCGGGCGCGGTTGCGCTCCTCGATCTGTGCCTCGTACTCGCGGGGACGCGCGGGCGCCGAGGCCCTGCGGGCGCGCGCCTTGGGGGCGCCGCTCTTGGTCACGTCCTTGCGCACGTTGGCCTTGCCGCCGGTCTTGCCGCCCTGGCCCTTGGCGGCGCCGCCCTGGCCCTTCGGGGTGCCGGGCTTGGCCTTCGGGGCGCCGGGCCGGCCGCCGCCGGCCTTGCCGCCGCCGGACCCGGCGCTGCCGGACCCGGCGCCGGCGCCGCCCTGGGGGTAGCGGCGCTCCTCGGGGCGCGGCGGGCGGGAGTCCGCGGACTGCTGCCGCCCTCGCTGCCCGCCCTGGCCCTGCCGGCCGCCGGGGGCGCCCTGCCCGCGCCGGGCGCCCTGGCCGCGGCCCTCCTGGCCGGAGCGGCCAGCGCCGCCCTGCTTGCCGCCTCGGTTTCCGCCGGTGTTCCTGCCGCTGCTTCGCATCAATGTTCCGTCTGGGAGTCGGGGGAAGGATCGTCTACGTCGAACGACGGCATACCTTCCTGGGTCTCCCCCTCGACGGCCTCCGCTTCCGGGAGGAAGGGCGCCAGCTCCGGAAGCTCGTCCAGGCCGCGCAGGCCCATCCGCTCCAGGAAGTAATGCGTCGTCCTGTAAAGGATCGCACCTGTCTCGGGTTCCGTGCCCGCCTCCTCCAGCAGACCGCGCTGGAGCAGGGTGCGCATCACGCCGTCGCAGTTCACACCGCGGACGGCGGAGACCCGGGAGCGGCTGACCGGCTGCCGGTAGGCGACGACGGCGAGGGTCTCCAGCGCCGCCTGGGTCAGCCGGGCCTGCTGCCCGTCCAGCACGAAGCGCTCCACCGCGTCCGCGTAGTCGCTACGGGTGTAGAACCGCCAACCGCCCGCGACCAACCGCAGCTCGAAGCCTCGGCCCTCGACGGTGTACGCGTCGGCCAGCTCGCGCAGCGCGTCCGACACCTCGCGCGGGCGCCGCTCCAGGACCTTGGCCAGGTGCTCGGGGGTGGCGGGCTCGTCGACGACCATCAGCACCGCCTCCAGCGCGGGCTTCAGCTCCAGCTCCGCGACGCCGTTGCTCCCGGCGGGCTCCGCCGCCGTGCCGCGCTCCTCGTCGGCCTCCTGCACCTCGTAGGTCTCCGTGTGCGCCTCCGCCGGGCCTTCGTCAGCCCCCTCCGGGGCCTCGGCCTCCACCGCTCGGGGCGCCCCGCCGGTTCCGGCCCGGTCACCGACCGCCTCAGTCATCCTTGTGCTCCCCTGGTTCCTGGTCGAACTCGTCGGTCACCAGCGGGGTCCCGTCCCCGGCGTCCGTGGTGCCGCTCCATCTGACGAGGAGCGCGCCCAGCGCCTCGTCCTGGTCCAGTGCGACGGCCCGCTCCCGGTACAGCTCCAGCAGCGCGAGGAAGCGGGCGACGACCGTGAGGGTGTCGGGAGCGTCCCGGGTGAGCTCCTGGAAGCTGGCCTCGCCCCGCTCCCGCAGCCGCGCCACGACCACCTCGGCCTGCTCCCGGACGCTGACCAGCGGGGCGTGGATGTGCTCGACATACACCTGCGGCTTGGGCTTGGGCCGCATGGCCTTGACGGCCAGCTTGGCGAAGCCCTCCGGGCCGACGCTGAGGGCCACCTCGGGCAGCAGCTCGGCGTGGTGCGGTTCCAGTCCCACGGTGCGCGGGTGGCGCCGGGCCTCCTCGTCCAGCCGGGCCGCGAAGATGTTCGCGATCTCCTTGTAGGCGCGGTACTGGAGCAGCCGCGCGAAGAGCAGGTCCCGGGCCTCCAGCAGCGCCAGGTCGGCCTCGTCCTCCACCTCGGCCTGCGGGAGCAGCCGGGCGGCCTTCAGATCGAGCAGCGTGGCGGCGACGACGAGGAACTCGGTGGTCTGGTCGAGGTCCCACTCCGGGCCCATGGCGCGGATGTGGGCCATGAACTCGTCGGTGACTCTGGAGAGGGCGACTTCGGTGACGTCCAGCTTGTGTTTGGAGATGAGCTGGAGCAACAGGTCGAAGGGGCCTTCGAAGTTGTCGAGGACGACCCTGAACCGCCCGTCGTCGGCCTCCTGCTCGGCCTCGGCGGCATCGGCCTGCGCGGCGGAGGCTGCCGGGTGCTCTTCCCCGGCGGCCGGTCCGGCGGCCTCTTCCGGCCCGGTGGGCGGTTCTGCGGTTGCGGGTGCGGGTGCGGGTGCGGAACGTTCCGCCGGTACCGGCGCGGGCGGGGCGCTCGGCGCCGCGGGGGCGGCCGTCACGGCCCCATCGGGACTCCCGACGGCGGCGGGCTCCGCCTCGTACGCCGTCCCGGGCCCCCGCCCCAGCGGTCGGCGGGAGCCCCGGCTGCGGGGTGCGTCGTCAGGAGTGGGCATCGCAGGCAGCGTACTGGCAAGCAGGTCAGCGCCCGCGCAACCGCCGTACGAGAATGCTCGCGTCTCCGCGGGATTCGAGGTCGGCCAGCACGACGGCCACGGCCTCGCGCACGATCCGGCCCCGGTCGACGGCGAGTCCGTGTTCGCCGCGCAGCACCAGCCGGGCGTGTTCGAGGTCCATCAGTTCCTCGGCGGAGACATAAACGGTGATCTTCTCGTCGTGCCGCTCGCGCCCGCTGGGGCGGCGGGCCGCCCGGCCGCGGCGGGAGGCCGCCGGTGCGGCGGACGCCGTCGAGGGGGCCGGTCCCGAACCACCGGCCGGCTGGCGGCCCTTGGCCGCGGCAGAGCGGCGCCCGGTGCGCTCGCCGGACGCCGGGCCCGCCTGTTGGGGCGGTGCGGTCCGCTGGTCGTCAGCCGTGGCCGTGCCGCGCGCGCCGCGTGTGGTGCGCCGCGCGCCGCTGCTGCCGGGCTCGCCGCCGGACTCGTCGGCCGCGGAGCGCTCGGCGCCGCCCGGCTCCGGAACCGGCTCGGAGGCGGGAGCGGGCACCTTGGGTCCGGGAGCGGCGGGAGCGCCCGCGGCCGGGCCCACCGAAGACTGCGCCGGGGCCTCCCCGTTCGCCTGGCCGACCTGCGCGGGCCGCTCCTCCTGCGGTGCGGACGGCTGTACGGCTGCACCGCCTGTCGTACGGAACAATTCGTCGGCTGCCGGGAGACTCACTCGGCGTGGCACCGGGCGAGCACCTCCCTGGCGAGCTGGCGATAGGCGGCGGCGCCGACGGAGTTGGAGGCGTACGTCGTGATCGGCTCACCCGCGACGGTGGTCTCCGGGAAGCGGACGGTGCGCCCGATGACGGTGTGGTAGACGTTGTCGTCGAACGCCTCGACCACCCGGGCGAGCACCTCGCGGCTGTGCACGGTCCGCGAGTCGTACATCGTCGCCAGGATGCCGTCCAGCTCCAGCTCCGGGTTGAGCCGTTCCTGGACCTTCTCGATCGTCTCGGTCAGCAGCGCGACACCGCGCAGTGCGAAGAATTCGCACTCCAGCGGGACGATCACCTTGTGCGCCGCGGTGAGCGCGTTGACCGTGAGCAGGCCGAGCGAGGGCTGGCAGTCGATGACGATGAAGTCGTAGTCGTTGAGCAGCGGGCCCAGCGCGCGCTGCAGCGTCGACTCGCGGGCGACCTCGCTGACGAGCTGCACCTCGGCCGCCGACAGGTCGATGTTGCTGGGCAGCAGATCCATCCCGGCCACCGCGGTCTTCAGCAGCACCTCGTCGGGGGCCAGGCCACGCTCCATCAGGAGGTTGTAGACCGTCAGGTCCAGTTCCATCGGATTGACGCCGAGACCGACCGAGAGAGCACCCTGCGGGTCGAAGTCGACCAGCAGCACGCGTCGTCCGTACTCCGCGAGTGCCGCCCCCAGGTTGATGGTCGACGTCGTCTTGCCGACGCCGCCCTTCTGGTTGCACATGGCGATGATCTTGGCGGGGCCGTGCTCGTTCACCGGGCCGGGGATCGGGAAGTACGGCAGCGGGCGTCCGGTCGGGCCGATGCGCTCCCGGCGCTGCCGGGCGGCATCGGGCGCGAGGGTGGCCGCGTACTCGGGGTCGGGTTCGTACTCCGCGTCCGGGTCGTAGAAGTGACCCTCGGGCAGCTCGCCCTGGTTGGGGTCGTAGTGCGGGTCACTGTAGTCGGCGAAACGCTCGGCGGACGGACCGTTCGCAGCGTCGCCGGCCGTGGCGTTCACGTGGTGGCCGTCCGTGCTCTGGTTGGCTGTCATGGTGGGCGTCAGGTTCTGGTGGGCTGCGAAGGTGCGGACAGCAACGGAGCCGACACCCTCGGGTCCTGTGGGACCTGAGGACCCCTGGCCTCGTACAGGCGCTCCTGGTTGACCACCCCCGGGAGAAAATGTCGACTCGTTCACAAGTCGTCGTACCTCCTTGGTGACCAGGAAATTTCTCAACAGGTCAGCGTGACACCATGCCGACGGTTGGCGACTCTATGGCGTGTCGGCGGTCCGCAGCAACACAATCCGCCTCAGACGGCCCGATGTGTCGGTATGCGGACCCCTTGCTGTCAAGAGGCTCCCGGGTGACGTCGGGGTGGTTTCCCCGGTGGGCAAAAAGGTTGGACAGTTACGTTAAGGGCAAGTCGGGTCGCCGTCCCGCGGACACGGCGACGTCACCGTCCGGACCTTGCCCACAAGGCCCGGACGGTGACGTGAGGTTGCCGATGTTGACGCCGGGAGTTGACCGGCGGCCGGTTCGTCCCGGCCCCGCCGCAGGCGCGCCGGCCGGCTTCGCGGCTCAGCCCAGCAGCGTCGCGATGTCCCGCACCGGCAGGTCGTGCGCCTCGCCCACGGGTCCGTAAGTGACCTCGCCGTCGTGCGCGTTGAGGCCCCTGGCCAGCGCCGGGTCGCGGCGCAGCGCCTCCCGCCAGCCGCGGTTGGCCAGCTCCACGATGTACGGGAGCGTCGCGTTGGTCAGCGCGTGCGTGGAGGTGTTCGGCACGGCGCCGGGCATGTTGGCGACGCAGTAGAAGACCGAGTCGTGGACGCGGAAGGTCGGCTCCGCGTGCGTGGTCGGCCGCGAGTCCTCGAAGCAGCCGCCCTGGTCGATCGCGATGTCGACAAGGACACTTCCCGGCTTCATCCGGGAGACCAGCTCGTTGCTGATCAGCTTCGGGGCCTTGGCGCCCGGGATCAGCACGGCGCCGACCACCAGGTCCGCCTCGAGCACCGCACGCTCCAGCTCGAAGGCGTTGGAGGTGATGGTGCGCACCCGGTTGCCGAAGATCTTGTCGGCTTCACGGAGCTTGTTGACGTCCTTGTCCAGCAGAGTGACGTGGAAGCCGAGGCCGACCGCGATCTGAGTGGCGTTCCAGCCGGAGACCCCACCGCCGATCACGACGGCGCGGCCCGGGTTCACCCCGGGCACCCCGCCGGGCAGCACACCGCGGCCACCCGCGGAGGCCATCAGGTGGTAGGCGCCGACCTGCGGGGCGATCCGGCCCGCGACCTCGGACATCGGGGCGAGCAGCGGAAGGGTGCGGTTGGCCGGCTCGACGGTCTCGTAGGCGATGGCCGTGGTGCCCGACTCCAGCAGCGCGTCGGTGCACTCGCGCGAGGCGGCCAGGTGCAGGTAGGTGAAGAGGGTCTGGTCCTTGCGGAGCCGGTGGTACTCCTCGGCCACCGGCTCCTTGACCTTCAGCAGCAGGTCGGCGGTGGCCCACACCTCGTCCGCCGTGCCCAGGACGGTGGCACCGGCGCCCGTGTACTCGGCGTCCGGGATGGAGGAGCCGGCTCCGGCGTCCTTCTCCACGTACACATCATGACCGTTCCGCACCAGTTCGTTGACCCCGGCCGGGGTGATGGCGACACGGAACTCGTTGTTCTTGACCTCGCGGGGGATACCGACCTTCACGTCGATCACGGTCCTTCACTCAGGGGTGCAGAAGGCAGAGAAAGCCGGGTCGCGCATGCTCGAAGACACCGGGGGGACCGCGGCTCGACCAGTCTAATGAAGGAGGCCGAGCTGTCCAGCCTTACAAACAGTCGATCTTTTTCGATATTGCTATGTGTTTCGCAGGTTCCCGATGGGGGGCTGCGACAGCGCCCCCGCGAGCGCCACGGACGGCCGCCGAGTGGCGCATGTCACCCCCTGCGGGGGCTCGGGGATTCGTTCCTTTTCCATCTCTCGCCCCAGTCCGTCCCCAACTCGGCCCCGGTCCGGCTCCCCGCCTTGCGGCTCCGGTTCCGGGCTCGGATGCGGGCCGGGGAGCGGGCCGGCCGGTTCTCAGTCGCCGGCGGCCCCGGCGGTGCCCGCCGCGGGCCGCCGCAGTCGCGCCGCCGCCGTCCGGTACCGGCGGGCGTCCCGCAGGCTCCCGGCACGCTCACACGCCTCCGCGGCCCGCAGCGCCAGTTCCACCGCCAGCCGGACGTCCCCCGCGCCCCGGGAGACCGCACACGCCTGGCCATAGGTGCGCAGCGCGTCCGTCCGGCGCCCCACCTGCTCCTGCACCGCCGCCACCTCGGCCAGCGCCCGCGCCCGGGCGGCCGGCTCCCGGAGCCTGCGGAAGGCGGCCGCCGCGGCCCGCCACGCCCGCAGCGCCTCCTGGGAGCGGGCCGCCCGGGTGTGCACGGTGCCGACCCGGCCGTGCAGGCGTGCCACCGCCGCCCGGTCCGCGTGCTCGTCCCGGGCCAGCCGCAGCTCCAGCGCCCGGCCGTACCAGTCGGCGGCCCGGTCCCAGTCGGCCAGCTCCGCGTAGCTGTCGCCCAAGGACTCCAGGGCCCGGCCCGCCGCCCACTCGTCCTCGCCCTCCCGCGCCGCGTCCAGCGCCGCGCGGTAGCGGACGAGGGCCTCCGCCCAGCGGTCGGTCCCCGCGTCCAGATCCCCGAGGTTGAGCAGCGCGGCGGCACGCTCCCGGTGCCTGCCGTTGCGCTCCGCCACCAGCAGCACCAGCTCGTGCAGTTCGTAGCGGTCGGCCGCCGCCTGCTCGGGCGCCTCGTGCACGTCGAAGGCCCGGGCCAGTGCCGACACCAGGCGGCGGGCCAGCGTGTCGAGCTCCCCGGCGCCCTCCGCGACGGCCGCCCGGACCGCCGACAGCAGCGCCGGGCGCCGCGTGCGCAGCCAGCTCCGCGCCTCCAGGGGGTGCAGGAAGCGCAGCGCGCGCGGCATTCCCGCCAGTTGCCGGCGTGCCTCGGACCCCGACGGTTCACACACCGCGCGGCACGCCTGGAGCCGGCTGACCAGCCGCTCCAGCATCCGCGCCCGGGCCAGCAGCACCTCGTCCGGTTGCTCGTGCGCGGCTGACGCGGCGCGCAGCAGCGGATCCAGACACCCCGGAACCTGATAGTGCGCGGAGTCGAGCGGCCGCAGCAGACCGAGCCGCTCATAGTCGTCCAGCGCCGCGTGCGCGCTGCTCAGCGAGCAGCCGCCGAGCGCGGAGGCGAGCTGCGGATCGACGAACCCCGCGGGCGCGAGGGCCAGCAGCCGCAGCAGGCGCCCCAGCGGACGCGAGAGGGAGTCGTGGACGAGCCAGAAGGCCCGCTCCAGCGGATCCGGGGCCGCCGAGGACCGGCCGGCCTCCGCGGAGTGCGACTCCTCCGGCGTCGGCGGACCGCTTTCGGCCAGCGCCCGGGAGGCGTCGAGCAGCGACCGCTTGGGGTGGGCGCCGAGCCAGCCGCCCAGCAGCGTCAGCGCCGCCGGAAGAGCACCGCACTGCTCGACCAGCGTCTCGGCGCTGCGCGGATCCACGGTGACCCGCGGCGAGGAGCCGGCCTGCCGGGACAGCAGCGCCACGGCACTCGCGCGGTCGAGGCCGCCGAGGGCGCACGGGCGGACGTCGGGCACGCCGGTGAGCGGCCCCGAGGAGACGGCGACCACCAGACAGTCGCGGCTCTCCGGCGCCAGGTCGAGGATCTGCTCGGAGTCGGCCACGTCGTCGAGGAACAGCAGGACCCGGCCGCGGCGCTCGAGGGCGGAGCGCAGCGCCTCGGCGACGTCCGCCGGGTCGGCACCGGGCGGCGGGTCCTGGGCCGCCGCGTCCTCCTCGGGGCGGCGCCCTGGGCCGGCGCCGGGGCTGCGCGCGAGGGAGGCCAGCAGGTCGCGGGCGGTGCGCTCAGTGGGAACCGGGGTACCGCCCGGCTCGGTGAGCCGGGCCCGCAGCACCCCGCCGGGATAGCGGTCGGCCACCTGCCGGACGAACTCCTCGGCCAGCGTGGTGCGGCCCGAGCCGGCCGCCCCCGCGATCAACAGCACGCGGCTCTGCGGGAGCGGGCGGCCGGACATGGTGTGCAGCCCGGCGCTCTCCAGGTCGGCGCGCAGCGCGCGCAGTTCGCGGTCGCGGCCCGTGCAGGAGTGGGGGCCCGACCCCGCGGCCGCGGGCTGCACCGCCTGATCTGTCACGGGCTACGCTCCCGTTCGCTGTTCACCTGGTGTGTGCGCGGACGAATACCGCGAGCGTAGTTCACCGCGGGCCGCCGGCCGGTGCGAACAGCCGCCGCGCCCGCCCCGGGAATCACCACATCGGCTCAGGTCGGCCGGACCGGACGCCCGGGGCCCGGAGTCCTCGCCGCCCGGCGCCGGGCGGACACCGCGGCACGGCCGCCGCGCCCCGGACGCCCGCGCGCGGCGCGAGGTACGGGGCGGGAAGCGCGGCGGCGGCTCCCGCTGCGGCTACACCGGCTCGAAGGGCCGGGCGGGCCAGGGGGCTTGGGCGGGACGCAGCGCCCCCAGACCGCCGCCGCTGGAGAGCGCGGCGGTCAGCGCCAGACACCCGACCACGAGGCAGTTGTTGTGCAGCTGCCCGGCGAGCGCCCCCCGCACCAGTTCCTCCACCGGCACCCTGGCCAGCTCCATGTCGGCCTCTTCCCCGGAGACCTCGAAGCGCGCGCCCTCGGCCTCGGACAGCCGCCGGGCCAGGAAGATCCGTACGGCTTCGTCGCTGCCGCCGGGGGTGGTGTAGACGTCGACCAGGACCCGCCAGTCCTCGGCCTGGACGTGGGCCTCCTCGTACAGCTCCCGCTGCGCGGCGGCCAGCGGGTTCTCGCCGGGGACGTCCAGCAGGCCGGCCGGGATCTCCCACAGCTTCTCGCGGACGGGGTGCCGGTACTGGCTGAGGACCAGCACGTGGTCCTGGTCGTCCAGGGCCAGCACGGCGACCGAACCGGGGTGGGTCTGGTAGTCGCGGCTGACGGCGACCCCGTCGGGCATGACGACGTGGTCGGTGCGGACCCCCGTCTTGGCGCCCTGGAACGGTGTGGAGGTCGCGGTGACCTCCCACTCCTCGGGCGTGTCGGCGATGCGGGAAGCGGACACGGCGCTCACTCCCCCTGCCGGCGCGCCACGGCGGCCTTGACCAGGCCGGCGAAGAGCGGGTGCGGGCGGGTCGGGCGGGAGCGCAGCTCGGGGTGCGCCTGGGTGCCGACCAGGTAGGGGTGCACCTCGCGCGGGTACTCGACGTACTCGACCAGCTTGTTGTCGGGCGAGGTGCCGGAGAAGACCAGTCCGGCCGTCTTCTCCAGCTCGGTGCGGTAGTGGTTGTTGACCTCGTAGCGGTGGCGGTGGCGCTCCTCGACGTAGGGCTCGCCGCCGTAGGTCTCGCGCACGATGGAGCCGTCGGCGAGCTTGGCCGGGTACATGCCCAGCCGCATGGTGCCGCCCATGTCGCCCTCGCCCGCGACGATGTCGAGCTGCTCCTCCATGGTGGAGATGACCGGGTGCGCGGTGCCCTGGTCGAACTCGGTGGAGTTGGCGTCCTCGATGCCCGCCAGGTTGCGGGCGCCCTCGACGACGATGCACTGCAGGCCGAGGCAGAGGCCGAGCAGCGGAACGCGGTGCTCTCGGGCGTAGGTGATGGCGCCTACCTTGCCGTCCACGCCGCGCTCGCCGAACCCGCCGGGGATGCAGACGGCGTCGCAGTCGCCGAGTTCGCGCTCGGCGGCCTCCGGGGTGCGGCAGTCGTCGGAGGTGACCCACTTGATCTTGACGCGGGCCCGGTTGGCGAAGCCGCCCGCCCGCAGCGCCTCGGTGACCGACAGATAGGCGTCGGGCAGGTCGATGTACTTGCCGACCAGGGCGATGGTGACCTCGTGGTCCGGCTGGTGTACCCGGCGCAGCAGGTCGTCCCACTGTGTCCAGTCCACGTCGCGGAAGGGCAGGTCCAGCTTGCGGACGACGTAGGCGTCCAGGCCCTCGGAGTGCACGACCTTGGGGATGTCGTAGATGGAGCGTGCGTCCTTGCAGGCGACCACGGCGGCGTCGTCCACGTCGCACATCAGCCCGATCTTCCGCTTGATGGAGACCGGCACGTCCCGGTCGGCCCGCAGCACGATGGCGTCGGGCTGGATGCCGATGTTGCGCAGCGCGGCGACCGAGTGCTGGGTGGGCTTGGTCTTCAGCTCCCCGGAGGGGCCGATGTAGGGCAGCAGGGAGATGTGGACGACGAAGACGTTGTCGCGGCCGACCTCGTGCCGTACCTGGCGGACGGCCTCCAGGAAGGGAAGCGACTCGATGTCGCCGACGGTGCCGCCGACCTCGGTGATGACGACGTCCACGTCGTCGGTGGCCATCCGGCGGATGCGGTGCTTGATCTCGTTGGTGATGTGCGGGATGACCTGCACGGTGTCGCCCAGGTACTCGCCGCGCCGCTCCTTGGCGATGACCGTGGAGTAGACCTGGCCGGTGGTGACGTTGGCGCTGCCGTCGAGGTCGACGTCGAGGAAGCGCTCGTAGTGGCCGATGTCCAGGTCGGTCTCGGCGCCGTCGTTGGTGACGAACACCTCACCGTGCTGGAAGGGGTTCATCGTGCCCGGGTCGACGTTGAGATAGGGGTCGAGCTTCTGCATGGTCACCCGCAGGCCGCGCGCCTTCAGGAGCGCGCCCAGGCTGGAGGCGGTGAGCCCCTTGCCGAGCGAGGAGGCGACACCCCCGGTGACGAAGAGGTGCTTGGTCGTCATGGACGTAGGCGGCATGGCCAAGAGGGGGCTCCCGTGGTCGCTTGGTGGGGTGCGATGGCTGCGTCCCGGATGGGTGGCCCGGGTGGCCTCGCTGCGGTTCGGGGGGCTGCCGTCTCGAACACTTCGCGTTCGCGTGCCCACCGCTCCACGGGCTACCAGCGTAACAGTGCCGAGGGGGCGGTGCCGCTGCCGAGGCCCGTCGGCGGGTGGAGGCCGCGACCGGGTGCGCCCCAGGGTGACGGGAGAGTCGCAGCAGGTGAAGCCCTCGGTCAAGCTCACCCCATCGGCGCAGCCGGACTCAGCCGACCGTCGGGCGGAAGGGATCGCTGCGTCGTATCCTGCACGGACATCTGCCTGGGGACAGGCAGAAACTCACAGGTCATCCAGCACGTCCCGCGGGGGCGTCGCAGTTCGTTCGACTGGAGATGCACGTGGCTGGGCGCATCGAAGATTACGCACTCATCGGGGATATGCAGACTGCGGCCCTGATCGGCAGGGACGGCTCGGCCGACTGGCTCTGCCTACCCCGCTTCGACTCCCATGCGGTGTTCGCCGGGCTGCTCGGCACCGAGGAACACGGGTTCTGGCGGGTGGGTCCGGCACACCCGGCCGGGGGCGACCCGCCACCGGCCGACCGCCGCCGCTATCGAGGGGACTCCCTCGTACTGGAATCGGAGTGGGACACCCCACGGGGTACCGTCCGGATCATCGACTTCATGCCTCCGCGGGAGAACCACGCACCGCAGTTGGTGCGCATCGTGGAGGGCGTCAGCGGACGGGTGCGGATGCGCTCGGCACTGCGGATGCGGTTCTCCTACGGCTGGGTGGTTCCGTGGGTGCACAAGGAGGGCCGGCGCACGGTCGCCGTGGCCGGACCGGACTCCGTCTGGCTGGACACCGAGGCCGACACCTACGGCAAGGACCTGACGACCTACTCCGACTTCACCGTCGGCCCCGGCGACCGGGTGGCGTTCACCATCAGCTGGGAGGCGTCGCACCGGCCCGCGCCGGAGCTTCCCGAGCCGGAGGAGGCGCTGCGCACCACCGAGGACTTCTGGCGCGAGTGGGTCGAGACCTGCACGTACCACGGGCCCTACCGGGAGGCCGTGGTGCGCTCGCTGATCACGCTCAAGGCGCTGACCTACGCGCCCACCGGCGGGATCGTCGCCGCGCCGACCACCTCGCTGCCGGAGGAGATCGGCGGGGTACGGAACTGGGACTACCGCTTCACCTGGCTGAGGGACGCGGCCATCACCCTCTCCTCGCTCCTGCGCACCGGGTACCGCGAGGAGGCCCGCGCGTGGCGTGAGTGGCTGCTGCGCGCGGTCGCGGGCGACCCGGAGAACCTCCAGATCATGTACGGCATCGCGGGCGAACGCGAGCTGTCCGAGGCCGAGTTGAGCTGGCTTCCGGGCTACGAGGGGTCCAGGCCGGTGCGGGTGGGCAACGGCGCGGCGGGTCAGCTCCAGCTCGATGTGTACGGCGAGATGGTCGAGGCGCTGCACCTGGGTCATATGACGGGCCTGGCGCGCAACGACTACGCCCAACTGCTCCAGCTCAAGCTGATCGGCTATCTGGAGGACCACTGGGAGGAGAAGGACGAGGGCATCTGGGAGGTGCGCGGCCCGCGCCGGCACTTCGTGCACTCCAAGGTGATGGCCTGGGTGGCCGTCGACCGCACGGTCAAGCTCATCGAGTCGGGTGACGTCGACGGGCCGCTGGAGCGGTGGCGCACCCTGCGGGACGAGATCCACCGACAGGTCTGCGAGAAGGGTTACGACAAGGAACGGAACACCTTCACCCAGTCCTACGGCTCCAAGGAACTGGACGCCTCGCTGCTGCTGATCCCGCAGATGGGCTTCCTGCCGCCGGACGACAAGCGGGTGATCGGCACCATCGAGGCCATCCAGCGGGAGCTGACCACCGAGGACGGCTTCGTGCTGCGCTACCCCACCAGCAGCGAGGCGGGCGCCGACGGCGCGGCCGAGAACGTGGACGGCCTCGCGGGCGAGGAGGGTGCCTTCCTGGCCTGCTCGTTCTGGCTCGCCGACGATCTGGCGATGATCGGCCGGGTGGACGAGGCCCGGAAGCTGTTCGAGAAGCTGCTCGCGCTGCGCAACGACGTGGGTCTGCTGGCCGAGGAGTGGGATTCCGCGCGCCAGCGGCAGGTCGGCAACTTCCCGCAGGCGTTCAGCCACGTCCCCCTGATCGACACCGCGTTGCGGCTGACCGCCTCCGGAGCGTACGGGGTCTGACGCTGCGCCCTGTTCCGGGTGCCCGGTGCGCGGACGCGCGCCGGGCAGCTCACGGTAGGTGCGACTCACGGGGGTGCCGTTCGCCGGATCCCGCGGTACAGGGCGCCCGGCGGTCCGGGGCGGCGGGCGTGCCGGGTTCAGCGATCGGCCGCGGCGCGGATCACCTCGTCGTACACGCCGAGGACCAGCGCGGCGGTGTCGTCCTCGCCGGGCCAGGTGCGTGCCCGGGCCCGGCCCGCCGCGCCGAGCGCGGCACGGCGGGCCGGGTCGGCCAGCAGGCCCAGCACGGCGGAGGCGAGCGAGTCGGCGTCGCCGCAGGGGACCAGTACGGCGGCGGTGCCGACCAGTTCGGGAACGCCGCCGCTCGCCGCCGCGACCAACGGCACACCCGCGCGCAGGGCTTCCTGGGCGACCAGCGAGGGCCCCCGGCAGCGGGTGGGCTGCAGCGCGATGTCGGCCTCCGCCAGCAGCCGCAGAGCGTCGTCCCGCCGCCCCAGCAGCCGTACCGGCAGCTTCTCCTTGTCGATCCGGCGCTGCAGCACGTCCCGCCCGGGGCCCTCCCCCGCGACGGCGAGCAGCGGCGCGGGGGTGAGGCCGCGCCAGGCGCGGGCGGCGGTCAGCGCAGTGTCGTGGCCGTGGCCGCGCCGCCCGTCCAGCCGGCCGACGGCCACCAGCAGCGGCCGGTCCGCGACCCCGAGCCCCGCGCGCGCCGTGCTCCCGAGCCTGTCCGGAGCTGCCGCGTCCTCCCGGTCCGGTGCCGGCACGGCCCCGGTCAGCGGGACGGGTGCCGGGGCGAGACGTGCGTCGCGGGCTCCGCTGCGGCGCGCGGCATCCACGAGTTCGGTGGTGGTCCCCAGGACGACGGTCGCGGCACGGGCCACCCGCCGGAGCAGAAGCCGGGTCACCAGGTCGTGGGCGGCGTCCGTCCGCGAGGCGTGTCCGGGCCCGGCGCGTGGCAGGGCGTGCCAGGTGACGACGAGCGGCACCGGACCCCGCCGTCTGCCGAGCGCGAGGGCGGCCAGCAGCCCGGCGCGCAGACCGTGCGCGTGGACGAGATCGGCCTCTGCGCAGACCGCGCGCAGCCGGGCCACCGCGTCGGCCTCCGAACGGGCGGGCAGGGCGGTGAACTCCGCGCCGGTTCCGGTGAACGAGTGCCGCAGTGCTGCATCGTGCCGGGTGCACACCGTCACCCGCACCCCGCGCGCGGTCAGTCCACTGGCGAGGGAGCGCGCGTGAGCCGCCGTGCGCGCCGAGGGTACGTACGTCCCGTCGGCCGCCGGCCCGCCCCCGAGCACATGCACGGCGTGCGGCGGCCGCGCACCGACCGCGGGCCGGCGTGCGGCGTGGGGACGGCTCGGGCTCACGGCGGACGGGCTCCCTGGCTCGGAGGTGGGCGGATGCGTGCCCAGGATGCCAGCCCAACCGGGACCGGCACGCCGTCGCGCGGACCGCGGCGCCGCCACGCAGGGCGTACACCCCGCGCTCTCACTCACACGAGTGAGAGCGCGTGAAGCCGCATCGTGCGCCCCCAGGCGCGCGCTCCACCGCGCGTGCCCGGGGCGCGCGGCGGCTCACAGTCCACCGCGGGCCGCCTCCAGGAGTTCCTCGGCGTGTGCCCGGGCGAGTTCGGAGTCCTCCTGGCCGGCGAGCATCCGGGACAGCTCACGCACCCGCTCCTCGCCGTCCATGACCCGGACACCGCTGCGGGTCACCGACCCGTCGTCGGTCTTCTGCACCACCAGGTGCCGGTCGGCGAACGCAGCCACCTGCGGCAGGTGCGTGACCACCACCACCTGCGCCGACCGGGCGAGCCGCGCCAGCCGGCGTCCGACCTCGACCGCCGCCTTGCCCCCGACACCCGCGTCGACCTCGTCGAACAGATACGTCGGCACCGGATCGGAGTCGGCGAAGACCACCTCGACCGCGAGCATCACCCGGGACAGCTCACCGCCGGAGGCGCCCTTGGCGATGGGCCGGGGCGGCGCCCCCGGATGCGGGGCGAGCAGCAGTTCGACCTCGTCCGTGCCATGCGGCCCGAAGGCCACCGGGCGTCCGTCGACCTCGATGCCGTCCGGATCCTCGGTGTGCTTGAGCGCGAAGCTGACCCGGGCGTGCGGCATCGCCAGCTCGGACAGTTCCTCGGTCACCGCGTCCGCGAACCGCTTGGCGGCGTCCGCACGCGCCTCGCCGAGCGTACGGGCGAGGGACCCGAGCTCGGCACGGAGCGCGTCCCGCTCGGCACCCAGCTCGCCGATCCGGTCGTCGTCGCCCTCCAGCTCGGCCAACCGCTCGGCACCCTCCCGGGCCCAGCCGAGTACGGCGCTGATGTCCTCGCCGTACTTGCGGGTGAGCTGCGCGAGTACGGCACGGCGCTCCTCGACCGCGGCCAGGCGGAGCGGGTCGGCGTCCAGATCGTCGGCGTACCCGGCCAGTTCGCCCGCGACGTCGGAGAGCAGGATGTGCACCTCGCCCAGCCGGTCGGCCAGCGCGGCCAGCGCCGGATCGTGCGCGCGCACCGCCTCCAGCGCACGGTGCGCCCCGGCGACGAGCGTGGCCGCGTCGACGCCTTCGGGATCGGCGGGGTCTCCGGCCAGCGCGCCGTGCGCGGTGGTGGCGGCGGAGGCCAACGCCTCGGCATGGCCCAGCCGTTCGGCCTCGGCGGTCAGTTCGGTGTCCTCGCCGGACCGCGGCTCGGCGGCCTCGACCTCCTGGATGCCGAAGCGCAGCAGGTCCGCCTCCTGGGCGCGGTCGCGGGCCCGGGTGGTCAGCTCCTCCCACTCCGCGGCGACAGCACGCAGCCTGCGGTACGCCTCCTGGTAGGCGGCCAGCGGCCGGGCCACCGCCTCGCCCGCGTAGCGGTCCAGCGCCTCGCGCTGCCGCGCGGCGCGCAGCAGGCCCTGCTGGTCGGTCTGGCCGTGCACGGCCACCAGATCGTCGCCCAACTCGGCGAGCAGCCCGGCCGGCACCGAACGCCCGCCCACGTGGGCCCGCGATCGCCCTTCGGCCGAGACGGTGCGGCTGACCAGCAACGCCCCCTCGTCCAGCTCAGCGCCCGCCTCCTCGGCACGGCGCGCCGCCGGCGCGTCCGGTGCCAGTGCGATCCGGCCCTCGACGAGGGCGGACCTGGCGCCCACCCGGACCAGCCCGGCGTCGGCACGCCCGCCGAGCAGCAGTCCGAGGCTCGTGACGACCATGGTCTTCCCGGCGCCGGTCTCGCCGGTCACCGCGGTGAAGCCTGGGGACAGCTCGACAACGGCGTCGTCGATCACGCCCAGGGCTTTGATCCGCATCTCCTCCAACACGGATACGACCATACGAGGTCCCCGCGCACCGGCCACACCTGTGGTCCGGGTGGTAGCCGGATCGTGGGGCGGCTCCACAGGAGGAATCGACCCGGGTTGCACAGGCATATCCGTTTCCTCCCCCACCGTCTCGATCCCCGCTCCCTCCCATGGCCTCGTCACCCCGTCCCGGCTGCCCGCGGCCCCGCTGCGGGGCCCTCCGGCACCACCCGGACCCGTGCACCGGCCCCCGGACACCCCCTGAGGCAGGCCGCCGGTCGTGTCCTCGAAGGAGCCCCGCCCGCCGGGTGGGGCGGACGGGGCTCCTTCGAGGAGACGAGTCCCTAGCGCGGCGCCCCGCGCCAGCCCGTGACGGGCAGCGCGAACTTGGCGACCAGACGGTCGGTGAACGAGGCATGGTGCAATCGCGCCAGCCGTACCGGCACCGCACCGCGCCGCACCTCAACCCGGGCCCCGGCGGGCAGTTCGACGCTGCGCCGCCCGTCGGCCCACAGCACCCCGTGCGGCGTCTGGGGACGCACCTCGACGGCCAGCACCGAATCGGGCGCGGTCACCAGGGGCTTGGCGAAGAGCGCGTGCGCGCTGATCGGCACCATCAGCAGCGCCTCGACCTCCGGCCACACCACCGGGCCCCCGGCGGAGAAGGCGTAGGCCGTGGAGCCGGTGGGGCTGGCGCACACCACACCGTCCCCGCCGAAGCTGGAGACGGGCCGCCCGTCGACCTCGATGACGACCTCCAGCATCCGCTCACGCGCGGCCTTCTCCACCGAGACCTCGTTGAGCGCCCAGTCGGCGTGCACCACCTGGCCGCTGCCGGGGCTGTGCGCACCGTGGCCACCGTTGCGCACCAGCACGTCGAGGGTCATCCGCTCCTCGACCTCGTAGGCGCGGGAGACCACGCGGTCCACGACCTGGTCCAGATCGTCGCGCTCGGCCTCGGCGAGGAAGCCGACCCGGCCGAGGTTGACGCCGAGCATCGGCACGCCCGAGGCGCGGGCGAACTCGGCGCCGCGCAGCAGAGTGCCGTCCCCGCCCAGCACGACCAGCAGTTCGCAGCCCTCGGCCGCGTCCTGGCCGGCCGACACGGTCTGCACCCGCTCGGGCAGCGGCAGGTCCGCCGCCTCGTCCGCGAGCACCCGCACCCCGATCCCGCAGCGCAGCAGCCCCTGGACCACCAGTTCGGCGCTGCGCACGGCGGCCGGTCTGCCGGTGTGCGCGAGCAGGAAGACCGTACGGTCCCCGCCCACCGCGCCGGGGTCCGGCACAGCGCCCCGGCGGTCACCGGGAGGGTGTGCTGGCTGCGTAGCTCCGCTGTCCTCGGTCACTTGGGCCCCTCCGCCACCGCTCGCTCGACTTCGGCCGGGTCGAGGGTGTCGGCCCCGGCACGCAGCCACAGAAAGTATTCGACGTTTCCCGAGGGCCCGGGCAGCGGACTCGAGGTGACGCCCAGCGCGCCCAGACCCAGGGCCGCCGCGTGCCCGGCGACCGTTCGCACGGCCTCGGCGCGCAGCTCCGGACTGCGGACGACACCTCCGCTGCCCAGCCGTTCCCTGCCCACTTCGAACTGCGGCTTCACCATCAGCACCAGATCCGCCTCGGATACGGCACAGCGGACCAGCGCGGGCAGGACGAGCCCCAGGGGAATGAACGACAGGTCACCGACGACGAGTTCCACCGGCTCGCCGTCGATGTCCTGCAACGTCAGTTCCCGGACATTCGTGCGGTCCTTGACGATGACGCGCGGGTCGTTCCGCAGCGACCAGGCGAGCTGACCGTAGCCCACATCCACCGCGACCACCCGGTCCGCCCCGGCGCGCAGCAGCACGTCCGTGAAGCCGCCGGTGGAGGCACCCGCGTCCAGCGCACGCCGACCGGTCACCCGCAGTCCGCGCGGACCGAACGCCTCCAGCGCTCCGGCGAGCTTGTGGCCGCCGCGCGAGACATACCCCGGATCGCTCTCGTCCGCCTTGACGACCAGCGCGGCACTGGTCTCGACCTGGGTGGCCGATTTGGCCGCGACATTGCCGCCGACCGTGACCCGGCCCGCGGCGATCAACTGGCCCGCGTGCTCCCGGGAACGGGCGAGGTTGCGGCGTACCAGCTCCGCGTCGAGTCGGCGTCGTGCCACGGTTCAGCTCCGGGGGGTGTGGGGGCGGTCCAGCGCGGCCAGGCTCTCGCGCAGGCCGTCGTGGACATCTTCGTACACCTCCAGGTGGCCGGAGACGGCGAGGTGGTCAGCGTCCTCCAGCCGCTTGAGCCGGGCGTCGACGGAGCCGTTTCCGGTCGGGCGCACCCCCACGCCGAGAGGGCGCGGACCGTCCTCGGACTCCTCCCCCGGCGCGGGGACGCCGGGCCCGCCGTCCGGCGCGGGGAGACCCGGCCTCTCGTCCGCCTCGGGGAGGCCCGGGCCGCGGGCCACGGGGGCTTCGGCGCCCGCGGGAGCCTGCCCGGGGTGCCCGTGCGGCTGATCGGGCCGCGCCGTGTCGTCGTACCGCTCGGTGGCGCTCCCCGCGGGCTGCTGCCCGGGGGCGCGGCCGGGCTCGGGGCCCTGCGCGAACTCGCTCATGCCCCGACGCTACCCTCCGGGTCCGACAGAGCGGCCCGCGTCAGCGCCGTGCCGCGGGCACCACCAGCGGGGTGCCGGTCTCGGGATCGTCGATGACCCGGCAGGGCATGCCGAAGACCTCCGCCACCAGCTCCGCCGTCACGATCTCGCCGGGTGCGCCCTGTGCGACGATCCGGCCGTCCCGCATGGCGATCAGATGGGTGGCGTAGCGGGCCGCGTGGTTGAGGTCGTGCAGGACGGCGACCAGGGTGCGCCCCTCCTCCTCGTGCAGCCGGGCGCACAGGTCGAGGATCTCGATCTGGTGGGCGATGTCCAGGTAGGTGGTGGGCTCGTCCAGCAGCAGCATCGGCGTCTGCTGCGCCAGCGCCATGGCGATCCACACACGCTGCCGCTGGCCTCCGGACAACTCGTCCACGAAGCGGTCCCCGAGGCCCTCGACGCCGGTGGCAGCCATGGACTCGGCCACCACCCGCTCGTCGTCGCGGGACCACTGCCGCAGCAGTCCCTGGTGCGGATAGCGGCCGCGGGCCACCAGGTCCGCGACGGTGATGCCGTCGGGTGCGGTGGACGACTGGGGCAGCAGGCCGAGGGTGCGGGCGAGCGACTTGGCCGGCAGGCCCGCGATGTCGCTGCCGTCCAGCAGTACCTGCCCACGGGTGGGTTTGAGCATCCGCGAGAGGGCGCGCAGCAGCGTCGACTTGCCGCACGCGTTGGGGCCGACGACGACCGTGAAGGACCGGTCGGGCACGGCCACGTCCAACTCGCGGGTGATGGTGCGCTGGTCGTAGCCGAGGGTGAGGCCGTGCCCGGTCAGCCGGGGCTCCCCGGCCGCCGGTCCGGCGGCGGCAGCGGTCTGCGCCCGGTCGTCCTGTGTCGCGGTCTTCATCCTGTCCCCGCCTCCGTCGTGCGTACGTACGTCTGTGCCGGCCGGGCCGTGGGGGCCGTGCGCACCGGTGGGGCCGTTCATATCCGCCCCGCTCTGCGCTCGGTGGCCAGCAGCCACACCAGGTACCCGCCGCCCACCACCCCGGTGATCACGCCCACCGGGAGCTGGTGCCCGTCGAAGGCCCGCTGGGCGAGCAGATCGGCGCAGATCAGCAGCAGGGTGCCCATACACATCGAGGGCAGCAGATTGGGTCCCGGTGCCTTCGTCAGCCGCCGGGCGAGCTGCGGGGCGCACAGTGCGACGAAGGAGACCGGCCCCGCCGCGGCGGCCGAGAGCGCCACCAGCAGGATCCCGGCGACCAGCAGCGCGAGTCGGGTGTGTTCGACACGGACACCGAGCGCGTAGGCCGCGTCGTCGCCCATCTCCATCATTCCCAGCGCGCGTCCGCAGCCGAGCAGCACCAGCGGGACGAGCACCACCATGCCCAGGGCCAGCGGCAGTACGTCGGCCCAGCCGCGCCCGTCCAGGCTGCCGGTCATCCACAGCACGGCGCGGGACGCCTCGGTGAGGCCGGCGCGGGTGATGAGATAGCTGTTGACGCCGGTCAGGATGGCGGTGGTGCCGACCCCGACGAGCACCAGCCGGTAGCCGTGCATGCCGCCCTTCCAGGCGAGGGCGTAGATCAGCGTCCCGGTGGCGAGTGCCCCCGCCACGGCGCCGCCCGCCAGCAGGGCGCTGCTGCCGCCCACGGCGAAGATGACCAGCAGCGCGCCGGCCGCCGCTCCGCTGGTGAAGCCGAGGATGTCCGGGCTGCCGAGCGGGTTGCGGACGACGGCCTGGAAGACGGCGCCGCTCAGCCCCAGGCTCGCGCCGACCAGCAGCGCGGTCGCGGTGCGGGGCAGCCGCAGCTCGTTCACGATGAACGCGTCGGCGGGGTCGCCCTGTCCGAGCAGGGTGCGCAGTACGTCGCCGGGCGGCATCGGGTATTCGCCGCTGCCGATCGCGAACACGGCTGCGACCAGCGCGAGCAGCAGGCAGCCGGCGCCGACCAGCAGGGCGCGCGGACGGTAGCCGACCGAGAGGCCGCCCGCGGTGCGGACGACGCGGGAACGGGTGCCGGTGAGGCTCATGCGGGTGCCACCCTCCTCCTGCGCACGAAGTAGAGGAAGAGCGGGCCGCCCAGGACCACGGTCACGATGCCGACCTGCAGTTCGCCGGGGCGGCCCAGGATCCGTCCGAGGATGTCGGCGCCGAGCAGCAGCACGGGGGCCAGGACGGCGCAGTACGGCAGCATCCAGCGCTGGTCGGGGCCGGTGAGCGCGCGCACCATGTGCGGCACCATCAGTCCGACGAAGACGATCGGCCCGCAGGCGGCGGTGGCGGCGCCGCACAGCAGGGTGATGGCCACGATGGCGGCGGCGCGGGTCCGGGCAGGCCGGGAGCCGAGGGCCCGGGCGGCGTCGTCGCCGAGCGCGAGCGCGTTCAGCGGCCGGGCCAGCGCGAGTGCGACCAGCGCGCCGACCGCGATGAAGGGCAGGGCCGAGAGGACCGTGGCGTCCTGGGCGCGGGCGAGCGAGCCGACCATCCAGAACCGCATCCGGTCCAGCGAGGCGGTGTCCAGGAGCTGCACGGCGCTCACATAGGAGATCAGCGCCGCGTTCAGCGCCGTCCCCGCCAGGGCGAGCCGGGCGGGGGTGGCACCGCGGCCGCCGCCCACGGCGTAGACGAGTACGGAGACGACCGCGGCGCCCAGGAAGGCGAAGCCGATGTACCCGGTGTACCCGGCGACGCCGAAGAAGGAGATGGCGGTGACGACGGCCGCCGCGGCACCCGCGTTGATCCCCAGCAGGCCGGGGTCGGCCAGCGGGTTGCGGGTCAGCGCCTGCATGACACCGCCCGCCAGACCGAGCGCGGCACCGGCGAGCAGGCCGAGGAGGGTGCGCGGCAGCCGCATCTCGTGGACGACGGGGTAGCTCGCCGAGCCGCTGTCCAGCAGTCCCGACCACGCCTCACCCGGGGAGAGCGGCCGGGCGCCGAAGGCGAGACTGAGCAGGGCGACGAGCAGCAGGACGAGGGTGGCGGCCAGCAGCCCGGCGGCCCGGGCGAGCGGCGCCCGGGCCCGGGCGGGCCGCTCCGGGCGGGCCGCCGACGGCTGCGGCTCGACCACCGAACCCCTGTGCGGCTGCGGGGTCTTGGGGAGAGTCACGTACGCGCTCCGTTGGGGCCGGGGAATCGTGCGGCCCGGCCACTGGACAACAACAACTTTGGTTAGGTTAGCCTAACTGGGAACTCGGCCCCATGGCCGCCCCGCATGGACGTCCGCGGCCTGCCCGCGGTGCGTTCGCAGCACGTCGAGAGAAGGCCGGAGAGAAAATGCCCAGCTCCTCCCCCATGTCCCCGCTTTCGCGCCGCGGTCTGCTCGCCGCGGGCGGCGCCGTCGGTCTCGGTGCGCTGCTCACCGCCTGCGGAAGTGACGACTCCGGATCCGGTTCGGGCAGTGACCCGAAGGGCAAGGGCTGGTCCTTCACCGACGGCCGCGGCGAGAAGGTCTCCCTGGACGCCGTGCCGGAGCGGATCGTCGCCTACACGGCCACGGCCGCCGCGCTGTGGGACTTCGGCGTCCGGGACCAGGTCGTCGGCGTCTTCGGGCCGACCAAGCAGAAGAACGGTGAACCCGACGTACTCGCCGGGGACATGGACATATCCAAGGTCGAGATCATCGGCAACGCCTTCGGCGAGTTCGACCTGGAGAAGTACGCCAAGCTCCGGCCGCAGCTGCTGATCAGCAACATGTACCTCGAGGACGCGCTCTTCTACGTCCCGGACGAGAGCAAGGACAAGATCTACAAGCTGGCTCCGCACGTGGCCATGAAGGCCGCCGGGGTGCCGATGCTGGAGGTCGTACAGCAGTACGCCAAGCTCGCCGAGTCGCTGGGCGCGGATGTGCAGGCCAAGGCCGTCACCGACGCCAAGGCCCGCTTCGAGAAGGCCGCCGAGCGGCTGCGCAAGGCCGCGAAGAGCGGCATCCGCGTGATGGCCGCCGCCGGGGCGCCCGACCTGTTCTACGTCTCGGACCCGGACGCCAGCACCGACCTGCAGTACTTCAAGCAGCTCGGGGTTGACTTCGTGAAGCCCGAGAAGCTCAGCAAGCAGGGCTTCTTCGAGGAGCTGAGCTGGGAGAACGCGGACAAGTACGAGGCCGATCTGATCATCCTGGACAACCGCACCCAGTCCCTGCAGCCCAAGGCCCTCGCCTCGAAGCCGACCTGGAAGGACCTGCCGGCCGTCAAGGCGGACCAGGTCGCCCCCTGGGCCGCCGAGCCCCGCTTCTCCTACGCGGGCGCCGCACCGCTGCTGGAGAACCTCGCGGAGGCGATCGAGAAGGCCAAGAAGGTCCGCTGAACCGCCGCGGGGGTCCGACGCCCCCGGCCCGCACGGCCCCGCACCGCCCGAACCCGTCCCTCCCGGGAGGAGCAATCACGATGAGCACGGCCAGCACGGCGCGGTCCGCGCCCTCCACCGTCCCGTTCGAGTTCTTCGCCCTGCACGTCGTGCGGACCCGCCGACTGGGCCCGACCCTGCTGCGGGTCACCTTCGGAGGCGAGGGGCTGGACCGGTTCGCCTCCGGAGGCCGCGATCAGCGCGTCAAGCTCTTCCTGCCGCAGCCGGGGCAGACCGCGCCCGTGGTACCCGTCGCGGCGGGCACGGACTGGTTCACCCAGTGGCGTGCCATGGACGAGAACATCCGTGGAATCATGCGCAGTTACACCGTGCGGGCACTGCGCAAAGGCAGCCAGTACGGTGCCGCGGACGAGTTGGACGTCGACTTCGCGCTGCACGGCGAGATCGGCCCCGCCTCGCGCTGGGCGCTGCGCGCCGCGCCCGGGGACCGGGTGACGCTGCTCGGCCCGGTCGTCGAGGACAACGCCGGTGTCGACTTCCGTCCGCCGGAGGGCACCGACTGGGTACTGCTCAGCGGAGACGAGACGGCCCTGCCCGCCATCGGGGCGGTGCTGGAGTGGCTGCCCGCCGGAATGCCGGTGCAGGTGTTCGCGGAGGTCGCCCACCGGGAGGACATCCAGGACCTGCCGACCCTCTCGGACGCGCGGATCACCTGGCTGGTGCGGGACGAGGACGGGAGCCGGACCGCCGGTTCCCGGACCGAGCGCGCGGTGGCGGCGGTGCGCTCGGCCGCGCTGCCCCCGGGTACGCCCTACGCGTGGCTCGCGGGCGAAGCCGGCACGGTCAAAGCCCTGCGGCGTCACCTGGTGAACGAGCGGGGCTTCGACCGCCGGGCGGTCACCTTCACCGGCTACTGGCGGGCCGGCACCACGGAGGAGCAGCTGGTCGCCGAGGCCCTCGCGGCCGCGGGGAGCTGAGGCCGGCCGGCGCCCGGCCGCCGCACGGTCCCGGCCTCAGAGCCCCAGCCGGCCCAGCGGCTTCCCCGCGTCCAGTCGGCACTCCGCGGCACCGGCCGCCGACCAGGCGGCCCCGCACAGGGCCCGCAGCCCGTCGACCGGATCGCCGTCGCCCGCCAGTTCCAGCCGCCCGTCCTCGGCCCGGGCGCTCCAGCCGCCGCACCCGGCAGCGCCGTCCGGCCCCACCCTCACCTCCGGTTGGGGCTCCAGCAGGCCCCGCAGGTCGCGGGCGACATAGGTGGGGCGGTGCACCGGAGAGGCGGCGAGCAGCCCGGCCGCGTCGGTCACCCCGGTGAGGACCAGCAGCGAGTCCACGCCCCCCGCGTGCGCCCCTTCGATGTCGGTGTCCAGCCGGTCGCCGACGACGAGCGGGCGCCGCGCGCCGGTGCGCAGGATGGACTCCCGGTGCATCGGCGGCAGCGGCTTGCCCGCCACCTCGGGCTCGGGCGGCGTGCGCATCCACCGGGTCGCGAGGCGCACGACCTCCACGGCCGAGCCGTTGCCGGGTGCGATGCCGCGTCCGCTGGGGATGGTCAGATCGGTGTTGGAGGCGAACCACGGCACCCCGCGCTGCACGGCGAGCGCCGCCTCGACCAGCCGCCCCCACTCCATCGACGGCCCGCCGTAGCCCTGTACGACGGCCTCGGGTTCGTCGTCCGCCGTCTCGACGACGGTCAGCTCCCGCTCCGCCAGCGCGGCCCGCAGCCCCTCGGCGCCGACAGCCAGGACCCGCGCGCCGCGCGGCACCCGCTCGGCGACGAGCCGGGCGACGGCCTGCGCCGAGGTGACGATCTCGTCGGCCGCCGCGGGCACGCCCAGCTCCGTCAGATGTGCGGCGACCACCTGCGGCGTGCGGGCCGCGTTGTTGGTCACGTACGCCGTCCGCAGCCCGCTCGCGCGGGCGGCGGCGAGGGAGTCGACGGCGTGGGGCACCGCCTCTCCCCCGGCGTAGACCACCCCGTCCAGGTCCAGCAGTGCCGTGTCGTACGCGGTGTGCAACGCACGTCCGCTGGCCTGCGGGGCGTGCCGCGGCGCCGGTGCCGCCGTGTCGGAGGCGGGGCTGTCGTGCATCAGGGGTCGCTCCTCGTGACTCTCTCCCGGGGGACGCGGACGCCGGGGCCGGCCTGCGCGCGCCACCGATCCTCTCGCACCCTCCGCACCTCTGCGCCCCCTGTGCCCCACTCCACCGGCCACGGGACACCGGCATACCATGCACGGATGACCGTCCGAGGACTGAGACTCACCCCGTTCCGGGGGCTGCGCTACGTGCCGGAGAAGGTCAGCAGCCTGGCTGCCGTGACCTCGCCCCCGTACGACGTGGTGGTCCGGCCGGACGGGCTGCGGCACCTGGAGACCGCGGACCCGTACAACATCGTGCGGCTCATCCTGCCCCAGGCCGAGGATCCGGCCGCGCGGCACCGCAAGGCCGCCGGAACGCTGCGCCGCTGGCAGGACGAAGGGGTGCTGGCGCGCGATCCGCGGCCCGCGCTGTACGTCTACGAGCAGCGCAAGGGCGAGCTGCTGCAACGGGGCCTGATCGGAGCCCTGCGGCTGTCGGACCCCGAGGAGGGGATCGTGCTCCCGCACGAGGCGGTGATGGACGAGGTGGTGGCCGACCGCGCGGAGCTGATGGGCGAGATGGCCGCCAACCCCGAGCCGCTGCTGCTCTCCTACCGCGGCGACGGCACCCGCAGCGGCGCGACCGCCGTCATCGAGCGGACCATACGCGGCGCGCCGCTGGCGGCGACGACCACCGAGGACGGTTTCGCGCACCGGCTGTGGGCGGTCACGGATCCGGCCGAACTCGCCCAGGTGGACGCCGAGCTGTCCGGGCACAGCGCGCTGATCGCCGACGGGCACCACCGCTGGGCGACCTATCTGCGGCTCCGCGCCGAACAGGGCGGCCGGGCCGAGGAGTCGCCGTGGAACCACGGCCTGGTCCTGCTGGTGGACACCGCGCGCTATCCGCTGCAGGTACGTGCCATCCACCGGATACTGCCCAGGCTGCCGGTGAAGCGGGCACTCGACCTCCTCGACCGCGCGGAGGCGCCTTTCCGGGTGCGCAGGCTCGAGGCGCCGCTGGACGAGGCGCTGAAGGAGCTGGCGGACACTCCGGGGAACGCGTTCCTGCTGACCGGGGGCGACGGTGTCTTCCAGCTGCTCGACCGGCCGGATCCCGCGCTGCTGGAGCGCACGGTCCCGGCGGACCGGCCCGGGGCATGGCGCCGGCTGGACGCCACGGTGCTGCACTCCACGCTGCTGGACGCGGTCTGGCAGGTACCCGACCGCCCGGCGGACATCGGCTATCTGCACGACGTCGGGGCGGCGTTGGAGCAGGCGGCGGCGCACGGCGGTACGGCCGTGCTGCTGCGGCCCGTTCCGGAGTCGACGGTGCGGGCGCTCGCCGAGCGCGGCGTGACGATGCCCCGCAAGTCGACCTCTTTCGGCCCCAAGCCCGCCACCGGACTGGTGCTGCGCACCCTGCGCTGACCGGCGGCCCCCGGCCCGCGCGCCCTGCGCCGGCCGGCTGCCCGCCACGGCCCGCGCCTCCGGCGGGCCGCTCCCGTATCCCCTCGCGGGCCGCCGCGAGGCCCCCTTGTCCGCGGACGGACAGGGTTGGTTAGGCTAGCCTTACCTGACCGCGCGAAGTGCGCGGTGTGCCACGTCCGTGTCAGGAGGACACTTCATGAGCAGCAGGTCACACCTGCTCAACGACAGGACAGCGGAGCACTACAGGCGCTCCCTCACACACGGCGTCGAACGGGTCGCCACGAGACTCGCCGGTACCGAGCAGCCCTTCACCGGCATCACCCCGGCCGAGCTCGCCGCCACCGTGTCCGCCGTGGACCTGGAGCAGCCCCTGGGCACGGCGAGCGAGGCACTGGACGAGCTGGAGCGCGTGTACCTCCGCGACGCCGTCTACTTCCACCACCCGCGCTACCTCGCGCACCTCAACTGCCCCGTCGTCATCCCGGCCGTGCTCGCAGAAGCCGTGCTCTCCGCCGTCAACTCCTCCCTGGACACCTGGGACCAGAGCGCGGGCGGCACCCTGATCGAGCGACGGCTCGTGACCTGGACCGCGCAGCGGGTGGGATTCGGCGCGTCCGCCGACGGCATCTTCACCAGCGGCGGTTCGCAGTCCAATCTGCAGGCACTGCTGCTGGCCCGCGAAGAGGCCTGCCGCCTGGTGCGCAAGAACTCCGAGACCGCGCTCAGCACTCCGCAGATCCTGCCGAAGCTGCGGATCCTCACCTCCGAGTGCAGCCACTTCAGTATCGAGAAGGCCGCGGTACTGCTGGGGCTGGGCACCGAGGCCGTCGTCCCGGTGCCCTGCGACGAGCAGCGGCGGATGCGCGTCGACGCGCTGGGCGAGGAGATGGCCCGCTGCGAGCGGGCCGGCGAGACCGTGATGGCTGTCGTCGCCACCGCCGGCACCACCGACTTCGGCAGCATCGATCCGCTGGCAGCCGTCGCCGACCTGTGCGAGCGGGCGGGCGCCTGGCTGCACGTGGACGCCGCCTACGGCTGCGGGCTGCTCACCTCGCGCCGCCGCCGAGGGCTGCTGGCCGGTATCGAGCGCGCCGACTCGGTGACAGTCGACTACCACAAGTCCTTCTTCCAGCCGGTGAGTTCCAGCGCCCTCCTGGTCCGCGACGGGGACACCCTGCGCCATGTCACCTACCACGCCGACTACCTCAACCCGGCGCGCAGCGTGGAGCGGGAGATACCCAATCAGGTCGACAAGTCACTCCAGACCACGCGGCGGTTCGACGCGCTCAAGCTCTGGATGACGCTGCGGGTGATGGGCGCCGACGCGCTCGGCGAACTGTTCGACGAGTGCGTGGACCGGGCCGCCGAGGCCTGGCGCCTGCTGGACGCCGACGACCGGTTCGAAGTCGTCGTCGAACCCCGGCTCTCCACCCTCGTCTTCCGCCACCTGCCGCGCGGCGCGGACGCCGCGCTCACCGACCGGGCGAATCTGCACGCGCGCGACGCGCTGTTCGCCTCCGGCGAGGCCATCGTCGCCGGCACCGTGGTCGACGGCCGCCACCACCTCAAGTTCACCCTGCTCAACCCGGAGACCTCGAGGTCCGACATCGCCACGGTTCTGGACCTGATCGCCGCACACGCCGACCGGTACGCCGCCGAGCACGGCGCGGTCCACCCGCCCGCCCTCAGCACCGCCCCGGCATGCTGACCGATCCGACACGGAGCCCCCACGTGACGCCCTCCAGCGCCAGTCCCGACGACACGCCCGTCCACGATTTCGTCGCCATCGGCGTGGGCCCCTTCAACCTGGGCCTCGCCTGTCTGACCGCACCGATAGCGGAGCTCGACGGGATCTTCCTGGACGACAAGCCGGAGTTCGACTGGCACCCGGGCATGATGCTGGACGACAGCACCCTGCAGACCCCCTTCCTGTCCGACCTGGTCACCCTGGCCGATCCCACCTCGCCGTTCTCCTTCCTCAACTACCTGAAGGAGTCCGGCCGGCTGTACGCGTTCTACATACGCGAGAGCTTCTATCCGCTCCGTGCGGAGTTCAGCGACTACTGCCGCTGGGCGGCCGACCGCCTGGGCGGCACGGTGCGGTTCGGCCACCGCGTCACCTCGGCCGAGTACGACGAGGCCGATGGCCTCTACACCGTCCACGCCGAGCACCTGCCCGACGGGGAGCACCGCGCCTTCCGCGCCCGGAAGCTCGTCCTGGGCACCGGCACCCCGCCGCACCTCCCCGGGCCGTGCCAGGACCTGGGCGGCGACCTGCTGCACAACTCCCGCTACCTGGAGCACAAGGAGGCGCTGCAGCGGAAGAAGAGCATCACCCTGATCGGCAGCGGCCAGAGCGCGGCGGAGATCTACTACGACCTTCTCCAGGACATCGACGCCTGCGGCTACTCGCTCACCTGGCTCACCCGCTCCCCCCGGTTCTTCCCCCTCGAATACACCAAGCTGACGCTGGAGATGACCTCTCCGGAGTACGTGGACTACTTCCACTCCCTCCCGGCCGACACCCGGGACAGCCTGGTCGCCTCCCAGAAGAACCTCTACAAGGGCATCAACTCCGAGCTGATCGACGCCATTTTCGACCTGCTCTACCAGAAGAACCGCCGGGCCCCCTGCCCCACCCGGCTGATGACCAACACCGCGCTCACCGACGCCGCGTACGACGAGTCCGCCGGCACTTACACCCTCGGGCTGCGCCAGGAGGAGCAGAAACGTGACTTCAGCCTCACCACCGAGGGGCTGATCCTGGCCACCGGCTACCGCTACCAGCGGCCCGACTTCCTCGGCCCGATCACCGACCGCATCGAATGGGACGCCCAGGGCCGCTTCGCCGTACGCCGCGACTACAGCATCGACACCTTGGGCGGGGAGATCTACGTGCAGAACGCGGAACTGCACACCCACGGCTTCGTGGCACCCGACCTGGGCATGGCCGCCTACCGCAACTCCTGCATCATCCGCGAGCTGCTCGGCCGGGAGGTCTACCCGGTCGAGAAGTCCATCGCCTTCCAGGAGTTCACCGCGCCGGCAACCGCACCCGCCACGCCCGCGACGGCCCCGGAGGCAGCGCTGTGACCACCGCCGACACCACCGTCTTCACCCGCACCGACGAAGCGCTGGGCACCTTCTCACTGCGCCCCGTCGACCCGCTCGCCGACACCGGACTGCTGCACCGCTGGGTGACGCACCCCAAGTCGGCTTTCTACCTGCTGCAGGAGGCCACGCTGCCGGACGTGGAACGCGAGTTCATGAGCATCGCGGCCTCCCCGCACCACGACGCCTTCCTCGGCCTCCACCAGGGAGAGCCCGCCTTCCTCGCGGAGCGCTACGACCCCCGGTACGTGGAACTGGCCGGGCTCTACCCGCACCGGCCGGGCGACATCGGCATGCACTTCCTGTGCGCGCCCACCGAGCAGCCGGTCCACGGCTTCACCCGCGCGGTGATCACCACCGTGATGGCGATGCTCTTCTCCGACGCGGAGACCCGGCGCGTCGTCGTCGAACCGGACGTCCGCAACACCGCCGTGCACGCCCTCAACGAGGCCGTCGGCTTCCGCATCGACTCCACCCTCACCAAGCCGGAGAAGGAAGCCCTGCTCAGCTTCTGCACCCGCGAGCAGTTCCGGACCGCCACAGGAGAAACCCCCGCATGACGCTCCCTCTCACCTCCCGGCCCACGCAGCCGCACGAAGCGGTCACCCACCTCACCCCCGAGCGCTGGGAGCGGGCGACCCGGCTGCTGATCCGCAAAGCCCTCGCAGAGTTCAGCCACGAACGGCTGCTGGAACCCGCTCCGCTGGACGGCCAGGAGCGCCGGTACGCGGTCCGCTCCGACGACGGCGCCACCGAGTACCGCTTCACGGCCCGCCGCTCGGCCCTCGACCACTGGCAGGTGGACGCCGACAGCGTCACCCGGCACCGCGAGGGGGGCGAGCTCCCGCTGGACGCCCTGGCATTCATCACCGAACTGCGCACCACCCTGGGTCTGGGCGAGGAGATCCTCCCCGTCTATCTGGAGGAGATCAGCAGCACCCTGGCCAGTACCGCCTACAAGCTGGCAGCCCCGCGCAGGACCGCGGCCGAGCTGGCCACGGCCGACTTCCAGACCATCGAGTCCGGAATGACCGAGGGCCACCCCTGCTTCGTCGCCAACAACGGCCGGCTCGGCTTCGACAGCGCCGAGTACCGTGCCTACGCGCCCGAGGCCGGAGCTCCCGTACGGCTGGTCTGGGTCGCCGCGCACCGCACCCGCACCACCTTCACCACAGGCGCGGACCTCAGCTACGACAAGCTGCTGCTCTCCGAACTCCCCGCCGACACCCTGCGCCGCTTCTCCGCCACCATGGCCGAACAGGGCCTGGACCTGGACGACTACTACCTCGTCCCCGTCCACCCCTGGCAGTGGTGGAACAAGCTCTCGGTGACCTTCGCCGCCGAGATCGCCCAACGCTCCCTGGTCTGTCTGGGCCACGGCGACGACGCGTATCTGGCCCAGCAGTCGATCCGCACCTTCTTCAACTCCGACCACCCCGAGAAGCACTATGTGAAGACCGCGCTCTCGGTCCTCAACATGGGCTTCGTCCGCGGCCTGTCCGCCACCTACATGAAAGCCACACCCGCCATCAACGACTGGCTGGCCGAGCTGGTGGCAGGGGACGACGTCCTGCGCGGTACCGGCCTGGGCCTGCTGCGCGAACGCGCCGCCGTCGGCTACCACCCCGCCCCCTACGAGGCCGCGGCGCCCAAGGGCTCCCCCTATCTCAAGATGCTGGCGGCCCTCTGGCGGGAGAGCCCGGCGCCGTTCCTCACCGAGGGCGAGAAGCCGGCCACCATGGCGTCACTCCTGCACGTCGACCGCGACGGCGACTCCTTCGCCGCGGCCCTCGTGCGGCAGTCGGGTCTGGAGCCGGCCGAGTGGCTCCGCGCCTATCTCCACGCCTACCTGACCCCGCTCCTTCACTGCTTCTACGCCTACGACCTGGTGTTCATGCCGCACGGCGAGAACGTGATCCTCGTTCTGGACGCACATGGCGTCCCCCGCCGCGCGCTCTTCAAGGACCTGGCCGAGGAGATCGCCGTCATGAGCCGGGACGCCGAACTGCCGCCCGAGGTGGAACGCATCCGCGCGGACGTCCCGGAGGACATGAAGATCCTCTCCCTGTTCACCGACGTCTTCGACTGCTTCTTCCGCTTCCTGGCCCCCGCCCTCGACACGGCGGGAGTCCTGGACGAGGACACGTTCTGGTCGACGGTGGCCGACGTGGCCAAGGACTACCAGAAGTCGACCCCCGAACTGGCCGACCGGCACGCCCGGTACGACCTGTTCGCCGACGAGTTCGCCCTCTCCTGCCTCAACCGCCTCCAGCTCCGCAACAACCAACAGATGGTCGACCTCCAGGACCCGGCCGGTGCCCTTCAACTGACGGGAACCCTCCGCAACCCCCTGGCCCGGTACCGGTAGCGGCAGGGCCCCGGAACGTACAGAAGGGCGGACCCCGAGGGGGTCCGCCCTTCTGTACGTGTTGTCCTTCTGTCGTCACGCCCGGCTCGCCGGGCCCTGACCACCGGACCCGCGGCCGACGGCCGGGTGCCTGTCGCGCGGCCCGGCGCCCGGCGCTCAGTCCTCGGCGGGGGGCTCCTCGTCGGCTTCCTCGTCGAGGGCGTCGATGAACTCGACACCATCCAGCTCGGCGAGCCGGTCGGACGCGTCGGTCACCCCGCCCTGGTCGGCCTCCAGGGCCTTGGCGAACCAGTCGCGCGCCTCGTCACGCCGGCCCACCTCCAGCAGCGCGTCGGCGTAGGCGTACCGGAGCCGGGCCGTCCACGGCTGCGTCGACTGGGAGGCCAACTCCGGGCTCTGCAGCGTGACCACCGCGGCGTCCGGCTGCCCCATGTCCCGGCGCGCTCCGGCAGCGACCAGCCGCATCTCGACCTGCCCGGCCTTGTCGAGCTTCTGCACCTCCGGTTCGCCGGCCATCGCCAGCGCCTTCTCCGGACGGCCCAGCCCCCGCTCGCAGTCGGCCATCACCGGCCACAGGTGCTGGAGCCCGGTCATCCGCCGGGCGGCGCGGAACTCGGCGAGCGCCTCCGCGTACTTCTGCACCCCGTACGCCGCGAACCCGGCCGCCTCCCGCACCGACGGGACCCGCGAAGCGAGCCGCAGCGCCACCTTGGCGTAGGCGTACGCCTGCTCAGGGTCCTCGTCCAGCAGCCGCGACACCATCACCAGGTTCCGGGCGACGTCCCCGGCCAACGTCTTCGGCAGGCTCATCAGCTCCTGCCTGACGTCCTTGTCCAGCTCTTCCCCGGTGACGTCCTCGTCGATCGGCAGACGCCGCAGCGGCTCCCGATCGGGGCGCTCCTGGCGCCGGTCCCGATCTCCTCGCCCGGCGTACGGCCGCTCCCGGTCCCCACCCCGGCGGAAACCACCGCCGCGATTGTCGTCGCGGCGGAAGCCGCCGCCACCACGCCGGTCGTCGCGCCGGTCGTCGCGGCTGCTCCTGCGGTCGTCACGGCCGTCCCGGCGCTCGTCCCGCCCGCGCCCGCCGGACTGGCCGTACGGACGCCGGCCGCCGCGATCGTCGTCCCGGCGCGGACCACGAGGGCCCTGCGGGCGCGCGGCGTCCCGCGGCTCGCGGCGGTCCCGGCTGTCGCGAGCGTCCCGGCTGTCCCGGCGGAAGGGTGCGCGGTCGCGGTCGTCACGCTGCGCCCGGTCACCCCGGTATCCGCCACGCCGCTCCTCGCCGCGGCTGTCGCGTCCCCGGTCTTCACGGCGGGGCCGCTCGTCACGTCCCCGGTCGTCACGTCGCGGGCGCTCGTCGCGGCCACGGTTGTCGCGGCGGTCGTCCGGACGGCCGTCTCTGCGATCGTCCCGGCGGAAACCCGAGCCGCCCTGGCCGCCCTGGCGAGGACGGTCATCCCGGTCTCGGTTGCCGTAGGGCCGCTCGTCACCTCGCCCGCGGTCGTCCCTACGACGCTCGTCGTCGCGCCGGTCATCACGCCGATCGTTGCGCCGGTAGCCCTGCGAGGAACCGCGCTCCCCCCGCCGGAATCCCCCACCTGCACGGTCGCCGCCCTCGCGACCGGGGCCGCGGGTGCGCTCACGGCCGTCGCCGCCGCGCGCGCCGGACTGCCGCGGCCGCCGCTCGGCTCGGTCGCGATCGTCTGAGGAGCTGGGGGACATGGGTGACTCCTGTCTGCGGTACCTGCGTTTCGATTCTCGCGCAGGTGGTGGAACAACGCTCTTCGGAAAGCTGACTGGGGACAACAAAAAGCCCTTGGCCTCCAGCGCATGCACGCTGGAGGCCAAGGGCCCTAAAGATTGTTCGGCGGCGTCCTACTCTCCCACACGCTCCCGCATGCAGTACCATCGGCGCTGAAAGGCTTAGCTTCCGGGTTCGGAATGTGACCGGGCGTTTCCCTCACGCTATGACCACCGAAACTCTGTTCAAGGTGAACGGGATATACATCCCTCACCTCGGAGTCTCTAAGCGAACAAGCACTCTCTTCAATTGAAGTGCGGTTGTTGTCTCAGAACCGACACAGTGGACGCGAGCCTCTATGGACAAGCCCTCGGCCTATTAGTACCGGTCACCTCCACACGTTACCGTGCTTCCAGATCCGGCCTATCAACCCCGTCATCTCCAGGGAGCCTTAACCCCTCAAAGGGGGTGGGAGTCCTCATCTCGAAGCAGGCTTCCCGCTTAGATGCTTTCAGCGGTTATCCTTCCCGAACGTAGCCAACCAGCCATGCCCTTGGCAGAACAACTGGCACACCAGAGGTCCGTCCGTCCCGGTCCTCTCGTACTAGGGACAGCCCTTCTCAAGACTCCTACGCGCGCAGCGGATAGGGACCGAACTGTCTCACGACGTTCTAAACCCAGCTCGCGTACCGCTTTAATGGGCGAACAGCCCAACCCTTGGGACCGACTCCAGCCCCAGGATGCGACGAGCCGACATCGAGGTGCCAAACCATCCCGTCGATATGGACTCTTGGGGAAGATCAGCCTGTTATCCCCGGGGTACCTTTTATCCGTTGAGCGACGGCGCTTCCACAAGCCACCGCCGGATCACTAGTCCCGACTTTCGTCCCTGCTCGACCCGTCAGTCTCACAGTCAAGCTCCCTTGTGCACTTACACTCACCACCTGATGACCAACCAGGCTGAGGGAACCTTTGGGCGCCTCCGTTACATTTTAGGAGGCAACCGCCCCAGTTAAACTACCCACCAGACACTGTCCCCGATCCGGATCACGGACCCAGGTTAGACATCCAGCACGACCAGAGTGGTATTTCAACAACGACTCCACGAACACTGGCGTGTCCGTATCACAGTCTCCCACCTATCCTACACAAGCCGAACCGAACACCAATATCAAGCTGTAGTAAAGGTCCCGGGGTCTTTCCGTCCTGCTGCGCGAAACGAGCATCTTTACTCGTAGTGCAATTTCACCGGGCCTATGGTTGAGACAGTCAAGAAGTCGTTACGCCATTCGTGCAGGTCGGAACTTACCCGACAAGGAATTTCGCTACCTTAGGATGGTTATAGTTACCACCGCCGTTTACTGGCGCTTAAGTTCTCAGCTTCACCACACCGAAATGTGACTAACCGGTCCCCTTAACGTTCCAGCACCGGGCAGGCGTCAGTCCGTATACCTCGCCTTACGGCTTCGCACGGACCTGTGTTTTTAGTAAACAGTCGCTTCTCGCTGGTCTCTGCGGCCACACCCAGCTCGGACAGCACGTGCCCTCACCAGACATGGCCCCCCTTCTCCCGAAGTTACGGGGGCATTTTGCCGAGTTCCTTAACCATAGTTCACCCGAACGCCTCGGTATTCTCTACCAGACCACCTGAGTCGGTTTAGGGTACGGGCCGCCACACAACTCGCTAGAGGCTTTTCTCGACAGCACAGGATCATCCACTTCACCACAAACGGCTCGGCATCAGGTCTCACCCCTGTAACGAGGAACGGATTTCCCTACTCCTCGGGCTACACCCTTACCCCGGGACAACCATCGCCCGGGCTGGACTACCTCACTGCGTCACCCCATCACTCACCTACTACAAGCTCGGACCGTCGGCTCCACCACACCCGGACTCCGAAGAGACCAGGAGGCTTCACGGACTTAGCATCACCTGATTCGATGTCTGACGCTGCATAGCGGGTACCGGAATATCAACCGGTTCTCCATCGACTACGCCTGTCGGCCTCGCCTTAGGTCCCGACTTACCCTGGGCAGATCAGCTTGACCCAGGAACCCTTAGTCAATCGGCGCACACGTTTCCCACGCATGTATCGCTACTCATGCCTGCATTCTCACTCGTGAACCGTCCACAACTCGCTTCCACGGCTGCTTCACCCGGCACACGACGCTCCCCTACCCACCCCAACAGGCGTTAGCCCTCATGTTGGAGTGACACGACTTCGGCGGTGTACTTGAGCCCCGCTACATTATCGGCGCGGAATCACTTGACCAGTGAGCTATTACGCACTCTTTCAAGGATGGCTGCTTCTAAGCCAACCTCCTGGTTGTCTCTGCGACTCCACATCCTTTCCCACTTAGCACACG